>JALWDQ010000820.1:0-3133 GCA_027039625.1 Calditrichia bacterium
CGTGTTCATCATCGGTTCTCGTACCGGACGAGATGGCATTCACGGCGCTACCTTTGCTTCCGAAGAATTAAGCGAAGATAATGAAGAGCGGCGTCCTAATGTTCAGGTAGGGGATCCCTTCACCGAAAAACTGCTTCTGGAAGCAACCCTGGAAATGATTCAGGCTCGGATTCTGGTTGGGATTCAAGATATGGGCGCTGCGGGAATTACCTGCAGCACTACGGAGATGAGCGCCAAAGGAAACAGCGGGATGGTGATTGACCTGGATAAAGTCCCGGTTCGGGAGGAGGGAATGACTGCCTACGAAATCATGCTTTCCGAATCCCAGGAACGGATGCTGGCCGTGGTAAAGAAAGGCAAGGAGGCGAAGATGCGGGAAATCTGCCGGAAATGGGAGCTCATCTGCGAGGAGGTGGGGTACGTAACCGACGAACCGCTGCTCAAGGTTTATCATCATGGGAAAAAGGTGGCGGAAGTGCCACCGTACTATTGCGTTTTGGGGGGTGGAGCACCGGTGTATCATCGGGAATATCGGCGTCCGGAATATCTGGATACCATTCATCAATACGACTTTACCCGGCTGGAACCCATTGTGGATTTGCGGGAGGCGTTTGTTAAAGTATTTTCTTCACTGAACATTGTGTCCAAACGCTGGGTGTACGAGCAGTACGACCACATGGTGCAAACGAACACCGCTGTTTTACCCGGTGGGGATGCTGCGGTTGTACGCATTAAAGAAACACGCAAAGCCATTGCCATGAAGACCGACGGTAACGGGCGGTATGTGTATTTGAATCCCCGCCGTGGTGCACAAATTGCGGTAGCCGAAGCGGCGCGAAATGTGGTGTGTACTGGTGCCGAACCTCTGGCCATAACCAATTGCTTGAATTTCGGAAATCCCTACAAACCGGAGATGTTCTACCTCTTCCGGGAAGCCGTGGCGGGAATGGGAGAAGCCTGTCGGGTGTTTAATACACCGGTTACCGGAGGGAATGTGAGTTTCTACAACGAGAGCCCCGATAGTGCGGTTTATCCCACGCCGGTAATTGGGATGGTGGGGCTTATTGAAGACATCGATCACATCACCACAGCAAATTTTAAACAGGCGGGAGACCTCATTTATTTAATCGGAGAAACCAGGCCGGAAATTGGGGGGAGCGAATTTTTGAAGGAATATTATGGAGCGGTGATGGGCGATGCTCCGGAGATTGATCTGGAACTGGAAAAACGCATGCAGGCTACCTTGTTACAGGCAATCCGAAAAGGCTGGATTAAATCTGCCCACGATTGTTCCGATGGAGGCGTGGCGGTGGCTCTGGCTGAATCCTGCATCATTCGGCGCGAGAGCCCCATTGGTGCGACCATTCTAACAGAATGGATTACCATGAGGCCCGAGTGGTGGATGTTTAGCGAAACTCAATCCCGGGTGGTGGTATCTATACAGCCGGAGGACAGACCGGAGTTCGAACAATTTTTCCGGAAAAATGACATCCCTGTCTTCTTGATTGGAACCGTGGGCGGAGATGAGCTACGGTTTCAACACTGGTTTTCGATTTCTCTGGAAGAACTCCAGGAAATTTATTACCGCACTATCGAAAAAATAATGGATGGTTAATCCTTCCTATTTCTAATAAAAAGCGCGTTTTACGTGTAGAATTTTTTTCAGGAACACAAGCATCATGCTGGAACAACTTTCCATTTTCGACGCATCCCGCCTCATTCTGGGGGATTACTATCTGGCACTGGAGAAAGGGGAATGGGATTCTTTACCTTCAATTATGGACATGCTGGAACAGCTGGGTGTGAAATTAGACCACTGGAAGGAGAAATATCGTTTCTGGTCGGAACGAATTCCTCAATTACGGAAAGCGGAATCGTTTTCGGTTCAGGAAAAGGGAAAGTTTCTGGAAGACCTTCAGAAAGAGCTTCTGGAACGAGAATGGATTGAGGAATCATTACGGGTAGAGAAATACTGGTTGCGCCGCATTTTAAAAGAGATAGATTCCCGGAATCCGGACTATATTACTCCCAACCTCCATGTTGCGGACGCTTTTCTGAAATTGGGGAAGTACCAGAAGGCGCTGGAAGCCGCGCAAATTTACTGTTCCCAGAAAGAAACGGATCCCCGTTTATTGAGCTTGCAAACATACTGTTTGTACAAACAAAATAAACTGGGTGCTGCCACTACTTTAACCGTTTTTGCTATGTTTTACAATCCGTTGCAGGTGGAGCCAGGCTTTTTCTACAATCCCCGCCTGCTGGAAGTACTGAATTCACTTCGAGAAGAGTACCGTAAGGAAGAGGAAGCGCGAGCGGTATGGCCCTGGGGCGCCTGGCAGCAGGGTGTTTTCGAAATTCCCCCGGGGGAAGAGTATGCCGGGAAGATTCGGGAAATTTACGGCAAGAAATTGTTGAAATTTAAACCTCAGGACGAGATTCAAAAACAGTTGTATTTTAATCATCTTCTTTATCTATGCGAGGTAGAGCGGAAAAACCACAAATTCGTCACCGGAGAAATGGTTGAACTTTTAATTTGCATGAAACGCACCAATTGCAAATTTTATCAGAGTTATCTTCAGCACTTGAACCAGTAAAGGAATAATCTGTGGTTAAGAAGACTTTTTCGTTTGAAAAACATCCCCCCATTGGGGCACACACGTCCATTGCCGGGGGAGTTCAGAACGCCATTTATCTGGGTAAGGAAATTGGTTGCGATGTGGTACAAATTTTTAGTAAAAACCAGATGCAATGGAAAGCCAGACCTCTGACCGCCGAGGATGCGGAAAAGTTTCAAAAAGCAATTCGGGAGACTGGAGTTTTCCCCATGACGGTGCATGATGCTTACTTAATTAATCTGGGTACCGCAAATCCGGTAACTTACCAGCGTTCTTATCAAGCGTTTGTGGAAGAATTGCAACGATGCGAGCTGCTGGGAGTGCCTTATCTGGTGATGCATCCCGGCTCACATCTGGGAGAAGGGGAGGAGATAGGGCTCCAACGAATTGCCCGAAGCATTCGTCGGGCGTATGAGGAGTCCGGTGTGACAAAAACGGTAGTACTGCTGGAAACTACCGCCGGGCAGGGCACTAACCTGGGATATCGTTTCGAGCAACTGGCAGAGATTATGGAAATG
>JALWDQ010000820.1:3143-7796 GCA_027039625.1 Calditrichia bacterium
CCTGCCATATTTTCGCCGACGGATACGATATTCGCGAAGCGGAAAGTTATTTTCGTACAAAACAAGAGTTTCAGCGCATTCTTGGACTGGAAAAATTGAAAGCTTTCCATGTGAACGACAGCAAAGGAGACCTGGGCAGTCGTCTGGATCGCCATGCCCGCATCGGGCAGGGGAAAATTGGAAGTGAAGCATTTCGCCTGCTGGTGAACGATCCGGATTTTCGGAACATTCCCATGATTCTGGAAATCCCCGGTGGGAATCAAGCGTATGCGGAAGATATCCGGCTTCTGCGGGGATTAATCGGGCAAAAAGAAGCGGTGGCAATCCCCAGTGAAGCAACCCAATAGAAGAAGCATTGGCAGGGGATTCAATTCCGGTGATTTCCTTCTCTAAGGGAAGTACGGAGAAAATGGTGTAAATTTAAACGGTTCAAAAAACAGGGAAATTGAAAAACGATTTGTGGTGTTAAGCAAAAATTTCTTGAATGTTGAATGGAAAACTTGATTTCGAAGCGTATTTTCTCATTTCAAAAAATAAAAAGGAGTAAAACTCATGATAGAAGCAGGACAGAAAGCGCCGGAATTTCAGCTACCGGCAGATAGCGGCGAGACAGTTTCTCTGGAGCAGTTTCGAGGAAAAAAGACCGTGGTGCTCTATTTTTATCCCAAGGATAATACCAGCGGTTGCACCCGGGAAGCGCAGAGTTTCCGGGATTTTATTTCTGAATTTGAAAAGCGGGATGCGGTGGTACTGGGAGTAAGTCCCGATAGCATCCGCTCGCACCAGAACTTCAAATCCAAACACGAGTTGAATTTTACGCTATTGAGCGATCCGGAACATCAGGTGGCCGAAGCCTACGGAGCCTGGGGAAAGAAAAAGATGTACGGTCGGGAGTACATGGGGATTATCCGCTCCACTTTCATCATAGGAAAAGATGGGGTGGTAAAGTACGTCTTTCCCAAAGTTAAACCCGCTGGTCATGCCGAAGAGGTATTAAAAGTGCTGGATGAACTGGCTGAAGCGGAAGGGTAACGAGACATCTCCGGAAAAATGATGCATTATTCTGAAACCGGGGAAGTTAAGGTCGTCATCCGTCTTCCCCGGTTTTTTGTACCAGCTTCCCGTAGCTCGGTCGTTTCTAAATCTTTCCGGAAAAACTACCAGCTGCACTCCACATTATTCGCAATTAGCGAAAGGTATTTTTTATTTGGTGGTTGAATTCCTGGGGTATTCGTTCTAATTTCCTTGTGATAAAAAGAATTATTTCCGGGGAATTTCATGCCACTCGGTGTTCTGGCATTTACGGTGAAAAATGAAATCAATTAAAAATGTGGGAGGCACCATGGTGCAAACGCCCATTGATGGTCGGATTGTACGAGAAAAAATTAATGAAATGAAATTGAACAAACCGGTGGGGCTGGCTTCCATTCGGGAATTAAATCGAATTCGTACCAACATTGAAGCAGCGACCGGTGAGAAGTTTATTCGCATGGAAATGGGTATTCCCGGACTGCCACCACCCCCAATAGCGGTGGAAGGTGAGAAAAAAGCGCTGGATCGTGGAGTTGGGGCAATTTATCCCCCATTCGACGGTATTCCCCCTCTAAAAGAAGAAATCGCGCGCTTCATTAAAAATTTTATGAATGTAGAAGTGCAACCGGAATCGTGCTTCCCCACGGTTGGTTCCATGCAGGGGAGCTTTATGGCGATGATGGTCTCCGCCCGGCGCCAGGAAGGCAAGGACAAAATCCTGTTTATTGATCCCGGTTTCCCGGTGAACAAACTGCAAGCACGGGTGATTGGTATCGAGAGTTTACGGTTTGATATTTATGAGTATCGAGGCGAGAAGTTGTACGATAAACTGGAATCGTTTCTTTCCCGCGGAGACGTAGGCGCGTTGATGTATTCCAATCCCAATAATCCTTCCTGGATTTGTTTTACGGAACGGGAATTACAAATTATTGGGGAATTGGCTACCCGTTATGATGTGATTGTGCTGGAAGACCTTGCCTATTTCGGAATGGATTTTCGGAAAGATTATTCTCGGCCGGGAGAAGAACCTTTCATTCCGACCGTGGCACATTACACGGATAATTACATTCTGCTTATTTCCAGTTCCAAATCGTTTAGTCTGGCGGGGCAACGCATTGGAATGACGGCGATTTCGGATAAATTGTTCGATCAGCACGCGCCGAATCTGGAAAAATATTTCGGAAGCGCCGTTTTTGGCCGGGCTTACATATTTGGTGCTATGTACGCCTTGAGCTCGGGCGTTTCTCACAGTGCCCAGTATGGATTGCTGGAACTGCTGCGAGCTGTGAACGATGGTGAGTTCAATTTTGTGGAATATGTGAAAGAGTACGGGGAACGCGCCCGGGTGATGAAGAAATTGTTTACCGAAAATGGGTTTCGCATTGTGTACGACCGCGACGAAGATGAACCCATCGCCGATGGATTCTATTTTACCATTTCCTATCCCGGATTTACGGGAGTGGAATTGGTGGAGGAATTGCTGTTTTACGGCATCAGCGCCATTTCTCTGGTAACCACAGGCAGCGATCGACACGAAGGGGTACGTGCCTGCGTATCGCTTACCGGGAAGGACGAATTCCCCATTCTGGAGGAACGATTAAAGCGTTTTAAACGGGATCACGATGCCGGATTTCGAGCTATCGACGCTTTCTAAATTATTGGAAAGAATGAACGAGAATCTTCTTTAGCGGTTGATTTAAGTCAAACGATATATTATTTTTGCCCAGCTTTTGAAGAAAGGGTGGGAATAATCTCCTTTGAAAGAAAACGGATTATCAGGCCTGGATCATGAGTACTGGATGGAGATGGCGTTTCGCGAAGCGGAGAAAGCTTACGAAAAAGGAGAAGTTCCCATCGGAGCAGTGGTGGTCTATGAAAATCGGATTATTGGACGCGGACATAATTTAACCGAGACGTTGCAGGATCCCACCGCCCATGCAGAAATGATTGCCATTACGGCGGCAGCGGAGTATCTGGGATCCCGGCGGTTGTTGAACACAGCGTTGTACGTGACTCTGGAACCGTGTGCCATGTGTGCTGGTGCCATTGTGTTAGCTCGGATTCCCTTGCTGGTATTTGGTGCCAGCGATCCCAAAGCGGGTGCTTGCGGTACCCTGTACAACATTGTCAGTGATGTGCGGTTAAATCATCGAGCGCAGGTAATTCGAGGCGTTCTGGAAAATAAATGTTCGCTGATATTATCCGATTTTTTCCGTAAACTGCGAGAAACGAATTAGCGATAGAAATTTTTTCCTGGAGAGGTGCCGGAGTGGTTGAACGGGCACGACTGGAAATCGTGTGAACCCCTACCGGGGTTCCGAGGGTTCGAATCCCTCCCTCTCCGCCAGAACAAAGTGAGAAGTAAAACGTTTGTGGAAACTTTTTCTTCTCACTTTTTGTTTCTATGAGTAAGCAACGGAGGGCTAGTCCTAATTGGTAAGGCGGCGGTCTTGAAAACCGCTGGGCATTTGCCCTTGGGGGTTCGAGTCCCTCGCCCTCCGCTAGAACAGAGTGAGAAGTAAACCGTTTGTGGAAATTTTTTCTTCTCACTTTTTGTTTTTATGGATAAGCAACGGAGGGCTAGTCCTAATTGGTAAGGCGGATGTCTTGTTCTGAAGGAATCCATTTGTATTACGCTACCATGTCCTTTTATTTTTTTCAAATCATGTACTCAAATTCCGGAAGAACCATTTTTATTATAGCCACGAGCTTGAGCTCGTGGATCTCAGAATCCGCCTCAATAAATCAGGCTTTAGCCTAAAATGGGGCTAAAGCCCAATTTGTAGTGGGGTGTATAAATTCCCCGAGCTAGAAGCTCGGGGCTATATTTCACTTTGAATGATAATGAATAAATATTCTGTTGACATAGCATTTTCACACAGCCTCTGGAATTTGTGGGCTAGGTGCAGGCCGTGCATGGCAGAATGGCTTTTCCCCAGGGCTGCGGGCTTGATTACCCCTGTGTGAACGCGTTATGCTCCTCGTAAATGTAAAAATGAATTTTAACGATCCGGTGAAACCCCTCTTAACGAGACGGGAGGTCAAATTTGGAAAAAAGACCCAGAAAGGGGCACATTTAGATAGCCCAGGGCGAAGCCGTGGGTATGGGTACGCTAACATATAATTTAAAGCTCCAAAGGAGCGACACAATTTTTCACGGCACCTCTTGCGCACCATTTGCCAACATCGCGAATTACAAAAGATCAACCTCAATTTAAGAGATTCTTCGCTCCGCTAACGCTCCGCTTAGAATGACAGGGATGGTTTTACTGTGTCATTCTTCACCCCGCCGCAGGCGGGGTGAAAAATGACACATTTGAAATGAAAAATGGGAAATTTAAAAAGAAATCCTTTGCGAACTTCGCGCCTCCGTTGCGCCCTTTGCGGTTAAATAAAATCAACCGCAGAGGGCGCAGGGAAAGCCAAAGGGTTGTAATGAAATGGGGATATGCAGGAAAATTACAACATAACATCCCATTCATCCCCTCCCTCCTGGGACGATAAAATTTTGGTATGAGTATTTATTCCGCTCTTTTTCTCCGGATAAATATTTTTGTAACTTTCATTCCCCTATCTCCGTTTGTAATATTTAATGTTTTGGGCAGAATAAAACAAATATCC
>JALWDQ010000821.1:0-2516 GCA_027039625.1 Calditrichia bacterium
TCGCTGGCGCAGACTACCGCAACTGGTTCCCGGAAGCCGAGCAGCGCAATGGCTTCCGGAGCATTGAATGCCAGATTATGGATTGGGCAGATGATACCGCTTACTCCCTGAACGACATTGTTGATGGCGTGAATGCGGGATTTATTACACCAAAGCGGGTGGAACTCTGGGCGGCTGAGAATCACTTAACGGGAATTGAAGCGGAATGGTTGGAACAGTTGCTCAATTCCATGAAGCGCGAGGAAGTGGAGCGAGATTTTGCCCGGAAAATCGGGGATTTCATCCGCGCCTCTCGTCTGGAGGAAGTGGAAAATCCCATGCGTTCTCGTACCCATCGCTATGCTTTTCGGCTGGTGGTGGAGGAGGTGGTGCGGCAGGAAGCAGCACTTTATCAGTGGCTGGCTACGGATTTAGTGTTCCGTGCCCCGCAATTGCATCAGCTGGATTTTAAATGGGATTTTATCCTGGAAAGCCTCTTCCGGGCGTTTACCGAAAATTATTCCCGTCCTGCACCGTTAAAACTTCTTCCGGAAGATACCGATGCTCTGGTGCGCGGGGAACAGGATACCCGGCGCCGAATTCGCCTGATTTGCGATCAGATCGCCGGGATGACCGATGGATTTGCCATTCGCACCTACAAACGGCTCTTCGATCCCGATTTCGGTTCCATAGTGGATCTGATATAAAGCGGGAAGAAAAAGATCAATTTACGCCAGGTTGGGGAATTGTGGCCCGGCGGAGTCTCCCGGCAATGAAGTATGGGGAAAACTTTGCCGGGGTATTCCCAGCCAGCCAGTGGTAGGGTGTTATTTCAAACAATTTTTGCTAAAAAAATCCTTTCTTTTCAATAAGAAAACCCTCTTATTTTCTTGTGACTCGAATCAAGCGAAGCCTCAGGAAAACTTGTATTATTATACTGGTTTGTGAACGCAAAAGGAACTGCGAAACTTTTTCAGGGATGAAGCAATGATTCGAAGAGCTACACTGTTTTTTTTTCGCCAATTTAAAGAACTTCTTCAAAAATTTCAGGTAATCCTACCTTTTCCTGTTTTTCTACCTCCATTAATTCCGGTTTATGTTCGCTCGCGAAAAAGCTTCTCCAGAACCATCTTTTTTCTGTTGTTTATTTTGATGGTTGGATGTGCGGGAAATCGTCCCCAGCCTCCGGTACCCCAGGAGGTGGTGCGTTTCTCTTATCCTGCAGCGGAACAGGAGCTTTCTGCCCCGCTTCCGGAATATCAAATTGGGTACAACGATCTCCTGGAAGTAAAATTCTTCAACCATCCTGAGTTTAACGAAACCGTTCGGGTGCGTCCCGACGGGCGCATTACTCTGCAGAAAATTGGCGATTTGTTTGTAATGGGGAAAACCCCGGAACAACTGCGCGATACCGTTTTGCAGGTGTATCGCAAAATTTTAAAGAACCCTGATATTACCGTCTTTGTGCGGGAATTTGGAGCCATCAGTTTTTACGTACTGGGTTCGGTGAAGGTGCCGGGGAGCCACAAGTACGAGAAGAACCTCACCGTTTTGCAGGCCATTGCCATGGCAGGCGGATTCGACCGCGGAGCTCATGTGAATAATATCTACCTCATTCGCAAGGGGAGTGGGGGAGACTTCTTCGTGTATCGCCTCAACCTGGCGCTGAACGATGTGAAGCAGGCTCTGGCACAGAATCTCATCGTTCAACCGTACGATTTAATCTATGTGCCAAAGACTACTTTTGCCAGTACCATGGACTTCCTGAAGCAGTTGTGGGAAGGTGTTTTACCGCCGCTGGATCTATATTTAAGAACGATTTATTTGTATCGACATGGGAGTTATATTCCGAAGTTTTAACGAAAGGGATTTATGGACGGAACTTATCTGAAATTTTTTGGATTGGAAACGGATCCGTTTAATTTAACACCGGATCCCGATTTTATTTTTCTGAGCGATAGCCATCGAGAAGCTCTGGCTCGCATCCAGTTTGGCATTGAGCATAAAAAGGGTTTTATTGTGCTTACTGGCGAGGTGGGCTCCGGTAAAACCACGGTAATTCGGGCGTATTTGCAGAGTTCTCCACCCAATCAGAAAATTTCCCTTATTGTGAACACCAAAATTACTTCTAAAAATTTGCTGCAAAATATCTGCCGGGATTTCGGAATTAAAGCCGATTACAACAAGCTGACGAAAGACGGCATCCTCAACCTGCTGTACGATTTTATCCTGCAGAATTCTTTTTACGGAATTAATCTGGTGGTAATTATCGACGAAGCGCACGATCTGGGGGTGGAGCAACTGGAAGAGGTGCGCCTGTTAACCAATCTGGAAACCAATACCCAGAAGCTGCTTCAGGTGGTGCTGGTGGGTCAGCCGGAATTATGGGATTTACTGAATATGCCCAGGTTACGGGCATTAAAACAACGGGTTTACATTCAGTACGAATTAAGACCACTTTCTTTTTCGGAGACCCAGAGCTATATTATGCACCGTTTAAAACGAGCGGGTTTAAATAAAGGTTCATTATTTACTCC
>JALWDQ010000822.1:0-7791 GCA_027039625.1 Calditrichia bacterium
GCTTCGCGTGAAGAGAAAAAAGGGCTGCGGGATCACCCTGCCATCAGGGACACACTCGGCATCCTGGGTGGCAAACTTGTCGAAATCAGACCTATCAAAAAGGAACCAAAGGAGGAATCATGAGCCCCAAGCTGACGGATATCATGAAACAGGCGCAGAAAATGCAACAAGAACTGGCGCGGGTACAGGCGGAATTGGCCAATATCACTGTGGAGGGTTCTGCCGGCGGTGGTATGGTGAAGGTAGTGGCTAATTGCCAGAATCAGATTCTGGAAGTGAATATTGAACCGGAAGTGGTGGATCCGGACGATAAGGAAATGCTGGAGGATTTAATTGTGGCCGCGGTGAATCAGGCTCTGGAAAACGCCCAGAAACGTGCCCAGGAAGAGATGTCCAAAGTGACGGGCGGTTTAATGGGCAATATGCCGGGAGGATTTAAAATTCCGGGATTTTAGTTTTTTAAAGGAACAACCGAACGGAATTCTTTCTTTGAACTGGTTGAATATATGGCAATACATTTATTCCCCGAAGCTTTACAGAGATTAATTGCAGAATTTCATCGGCTACCAGGTATTGGTCGCAAAACCGCTACCCGCCTGGCATTACACATCCTGAATGCACCGAAAGAGGAAGCGGATGCTCTGGCGCGGGCCATTCTGGAGGTAAAAGAGCAGATACGATTTTGCTCCGTTTGTTTCAATATTACGCAGGAAGATCCCTGCGAAATCTGCCGGGACGCTTCCCGGAACCACAAACAAATTTGTGTGGTGGAAGATGCTCCGAGCATTATGCTCATTGAAAAAACCAACGAGTACCAGGGAGTTTACCATGTGCTTGGAGGGGTAATTTCGCCTCTGGATGGAATTGGTCCGGATGATTTGCACATTAAAGAACTCCTCCAGCGAGCGCGGGAGGCCGAAGAGGTGATTCTGGCACTTAATCCCAGTACTGAAGGCGAAGCCACCAGCATTTATCTGGCTCGCCTCCTGAAACCTCTGGGCGTTAAAATCACCCGGCTTACCCGGGGAATTCCTCTTGGGAGTTCCCTGGAGTATGTGGATGAGCTTACCTTGACAAAGGCACTTAAAACACGATCCGAATTCTGAACATATTTTCACGTAGAAAATTGCAACAAATAACGGGCAGTTTTAATAGGGCAATGTTATGCATTAGAAGAGTTCACTAATCCAGGAGAAAAATTATGTTCCCCATTCGAGATACCATCCCTTCCCGGACGTTTCCCTATGTTACTATTGCGCTAATTTTCATTAATTCGCTTATTTTTCTGTATGAAGTATCCCTGGGTCCCTACCTGGATACTTTTATTCGAACCTATGGATTGATTCCTCAACAATTTTACGCCAGCGCGCAACAGGGGGCAGGCGGGGTACTGGGACGCTATTTACCGCTGTTTACCTCCATGTTCCTCCATGGCGGCTGGTTTCATATCATTGGCAACATGTGGTATTTGTGGATTTTTGGAGATAATGTGGAGGATCGTCTGGGACATGGTCGTTTCTTTCTTTTTTACATTCTCTGTGGGCTGGCTGCGGGATTTACTCACCTCTGGTTCAATCCTTCTTCTACGGTTCCCACAGTCGGTGCCAGCGGAGCCATTGCCGGTGTGATGGGGGCTTATTTCCTGCTATTCCCCACTTCCCGCATCATCACTCTGGTGTTCATCATTTTCTTTATTGAAATCATCGAGATTCCCGCTTTTTTCTATCTGGGTATCTGGTTTTTAATGCAGTTTATTAATGGAGCCGCAACGCTTTCGCTAACGCATCAGGGTGGGGGAGTGGCCTGGTGGGCGCATTTTGGAGGATTTGTGGCGGGAGCCATACTGGTACCCTTCTTAAAAAAGCCCAAACGCAAATTGTCCCGGGTGTATCACGATCATTATTTTCGCTGGTGAGCTGAAAGAATTGGAAAGTAGAGAATTCAGAAAATATAAAAACACAGTACATCAAAATATGAAAATAAGGAGCCTGCCATGAGCTGGGGAGATTTATTTATGATTTTTATCATGCTTTCCGCATTACAGCCTTTACTGCAAAAGAAATTACTTTTTTCCAGCCGTTTGCGCTTGATGCAAAAAATTGAGCAGATGCGGAAGTCGCGGTTTATTGCTTTAATTCATCGACAGGAGACGATGAATTTTCTGGGTTTTCCGGTGATGAAATACATCAACGTGGAAGATTCGGAAGAAATCTTGCGCGCCATTAAACTGACCGATCCCGAAGTTCCAATTGACCTGGTCATTCACACTCCGGGCGGTTTAGCTCTGGCGGCAAAACAAATTGCCATGGCGCTGAAGAAGCACCCGGCAAAAGTCACCGTGTTTGTTCCCCACTATGCCATGTCCGGCGGAACCCTCATTGCCCTGGCTGCCGACGAAATTGTGATGGACCCCAATGCTGTGCTGGGTCCCGTTGACCCGCAACTTGGGGAATATCCTGCAGCTTCCATTCTGGAAGCCATCCGGCAGAAAGGAGCAGCAAAGGTAGATGATCAAACCCTTATTCTGGGAGATGTGGCGCGTAAAGCGATTACCCAGCTTAAAAACACGGTACTGGAAATTCTGGAAGGAAAAATGGAGCCGGAAAAAGCCGAAAACACAGCCGAATTGCTCTCCCGCGGACAATGGACGCACGATTATCCCATTATGGTGGAAGAAGCCCGGGAACTGGGACTTCCGGTGTCCACCGATATGCCAGAGGAGATTTACCAGTTCATGAGCCTGTTTCCGCAACCCATGCAAAATAAAACACCCTCAGTACAGTATGTTCCCATTCCTCATCATCTGGAGGAAAAATGAGTGGCGTACCGGTGTTAAAATTGCATTCTTGAGGGGTACCGTGTTTTTTTACTTTACAGACATTGAGTCGGGTAACTCCGATAACGGTAAGAGATTAAGGAAGTTTTTTAAAAACATCTGGATTGACTCGTCACCAAGTGAAAAAATGTTTGAATCCGTTAAAAGCAAAAGGATTTTTATTATTATCAGGAAGGTTTTTCCATGAAAAAACATTTCGGCATTGGCCGTATTTTAAGTGTCCTTTTCCTCTTGTTTGTTTTGAGCTTCTTCTTATGGAAGTTTTCGAACTCCCATCTTCCACACCGAATTCCCGATCAGCAGGAAGAAGCTGCCGAGAAACTGAAACCCAATGATTGGTTTTACCTGCAGCGGAGTTTTCCCGAACGTCAACTGGATTATCGCGCCTGGCGAGCTGCCTGGCAACAGGCACAATTCTTTCGGCAGCAACAGAGCCTGGAAACAATGTACTGGACATCCGCTGGCCCAACGAACATCGGAGGGCGCGTTACCTGTATTGCTGTCCATCCCAGCCAGCCTAACCGTATCTGGATTGGAGCAGCCGATGGGGGTGTGTGGGTAAGCGGCAATGGCGGTGTGGAATGGACACCGGTGTTCGATTTTAACCAATCGCTTTCCATCGGAGCACTGGCAATTGATCCCAACGATCCCAACACGGTTTATGTGGGTACGGGAGAGGCCAATGCCAGCGGCGACAGTTACCCGGGAAACGGATTGTTTCGCACCACCGATGGTGGCCTTACCTGGCAATATCTGGGTCTGGAGCATTCCTATTATATTGCACGCATTGCCATCAATCCGCAAAATACTCAGAATATTTTTGTGGCAGCTACGGGATTGCTGTTTGGGAAAAATCCCGAGCGCGGAATTTACCGCACACTGGATGGTGGCAATACCTGGGAACGAGTGCTGTACATTTCCGATTCCACCGCCGCCATCGATGTGGTTATCAATCCGGTGAATCCCAACATTGTGTACGCCGCAATGTGGGAACGTATTCGACGTCCTAACCATCGTCAGGCCGGTGGAATAACCAGTGGCATTTACAAATCCACTGACGGGGGTACTACCTGGACGCAACTCACCAATGGACTGCCGCCGAACTCTCCCACCGTGGGTCGCATCGGTTTAACCATTTCACCTTCCAATCCCGATGTGCTTTACGCCATCTATGCCGACCATCCCGGATACTTCATGGGGCTTTACAAAACCGTGAATGGCGGTTCCAGCTGGTTTTCAGTGGGAAGCGGCCTTTCCCAATTGTTTAGCTCTTACGGGTGGTATTTCGGACAGGTGTATGTGGATCCTTCTAATCCCAATATTGTGTATGCACTGGGGCTTGACCTCTACAAATCCACTAACGGAGGAGCCACCTGGAATAATATCGGCTGGAGCATGCACGTCGATCATCATGCCATCTGGGTGGATCCCAACGACTCCAATCATCTGATTGTAGGGAATGATGGTGGAGTTTACCTTTCCCAAAACGGTGGCGCCAGTTTCAATAAAGTGAACTATCTGCCCATCACGCAGTTTTATGCCGGTACGGTGGATTTTAACCATCCGGAAAAACTGTACGGGGGAACCCAGGATAACGGCACCGTTCGTACTCCTACCGGCCAGTTAAACGATTGGGAAGAAATTTACGGTGGTGATGGTTTTTATGTGATTGTGGATCCCAACAACTCCAATATCATTTATGCGGAGTATCAATACGGGGGGCTGGGTAAATCCATGGATGGGGGATATTTTTTCTCTTCCGCCACCAATGGGATTAATAGTAATGATCGCCGGAACTGGATGGTACCGGTGGTCATGGATCCCAATAATTCTAACATATTGTATTACGGAACTTATCGAGTTTACCGAACCGTTGATGGGGCCGGTTACTGGAGTCCCATTAGCAGCGATTTGAGCAACGGCCCCTATCCCGGAGGGCTATCTTACGGTACCATCACCGCCATTGCCGTCGCACCATCCAATCCCAACACCGTATATGCAGGTACCGATGATGGAAATGTGTGGTGTACCGATGGGAGTTTTACCAATTGGGTGAACATTTCCGGCACCCTGCCTCAACGATGGGTAACCAGCATTGCGGTACATCCGTCAAACGATCAGGTGGCGCTGGTGACATATTCCGGGTATAAACACAACGAATATATTGGCTATATTTTTCGTACTACGGACAAGGGGCAAACCTGGACGGATATTACCGGGAATTTACCGCAGGCTCCGATAAATAAGGTGATTATCGATCCTGATTATCCTCACATTTATTACATTGGAACGGACGTGGGAGTATTTTTTACCCCGGATTCCGGTACAACCTGGCAGATGCTGGGGCAAAACCTACCCAATTCGGTGGTAATGGATCTAATTCTCCATCAGCCGACGCGTACCCTGGTAGCGGTAACCCACGGGCGTTCCATGTACAAAATTGATGTTTCAGGAATCTCGGAAATTGCTCAGGGCAGAAAAATCTCTATTCCTCGCACTGTTATTTTAACGCAGAATTATCCCAATCCCTTTAACAACCGCACGCAAATTAGTTTTTATTTACCCCATTCCATGGTTATCGATGTAAGCATTTTCAACGCAAGGGGACAGAAGGTCAAGAATCTAATTCAGGGGACAGTTCCTGGCGGCTGGCACCAGATCCACTGGGATGGTACCAATCAGTTACAGCAGGAGGTGAGCAGTGGAACTTATTTCTGTCGGTTGCGTAGCGAACAGGGAAATCTGGTGCGTAAGTTGATTTTTTTGAAGTAAATGGCGAAATATTGGAAACTTGATTATTCACTTTTTAGGATTTATCTTTTTTAAAAATAAATGTTGGATGTAAGAAGGCAAGCCTGAAATATCAAAACATTTGTTCAATAGATTTGTTAAATCTGTTAGATGAAAATAATCTTTATTGTTAGTTGCAGTAGGGAAAAATACAATGACAAAATTATTTGTTCCAACTGTTCAAGATATTCAAAAAGCGAGGCAAGTTTTTAATAAGAACGAACCAAGAGATATTTTTTACAGAGCTGCCACGGAGCTGATTGATCGTGCTTGGCACGGGGATAGTTCGCTCAATGTTTCTGAAGCTCTGGCATTATTGCTTCAAACTTGGAACAAGGCGTTTTACACTTATCAGCCATTTAATAGTACGCATTTTAAAGAAATTGAAGAATTGGTTGCTTCCTATCACTCCGTCCTTAAAGAGTATAGAGACCGATCAATTGAGAGTTTTAGTAAGGAGGACGAAAAAATAATTAATAAGGTTTTCGGAGCGTTCGAACAGATTTTGGGCCCTGTGGGTGCTGCTAAGTGTTTACATTTACTGGCTCCTCGGTTTTTCCCTTTATGGGATCGTGCTATAGCAGCGGCATATGGGGTTAGGTTAAAGCGGAGGGGTGAGAACGCAAGTCGGTATACCAAATTCCTTCGGATAACAAAAGAGCAAGTAGAGGCATTGGGTGGTGAAAAGTTTATAAAACGAAATCCTTTGAAAGCACTGGATGAATATAACTATTGCAAGTACACAAAGGAATGGATATAAGAGTCATTTTTGCAATTAATAAAGTCTTAAATTTTATATTACAAAAAAACATCGTATCGAGGCCATGCTGGAAAACGAATCTTCAAAATAGACTTGAGAAGCTTGAATAGTGCGATGTGTTTTGCGTATGTTAGGTAGTTTAGCAACTGTAATTTATTTTAAAAATGAATTTGAGCTAATTCAGAAAATGTTTAGAGTTTATTAGCTCTTCGCTTGACAATGCAAAAGGGTGCAGCGATTCATGGAATTCAGTGAAAAACTTTTAAAGCGATTAAAAGTAGCCTATACTGTGGGTGTACTTACGGGAGCTGGCATTTCAGCAGCCAGCGGCGTTCCAACCTTTCGAGGGAAAGATGGATTGTGGAATAAATATCGTCCCGAAGAACTTGCGAACTTCGAGGCATTCCAGAAAAATCCCGAACTGGTATGGGAATGGTACCAATGGCGCAGAGAATTAATTCAGAATGTACAACCCAATCTGGGACATTACGCCCTGGTGGATATGGAACGTATTTTTCCCGAATTCACTGTTATTACTCAGAATGTGGACAATTTGCATCAGCGTGCCGGAAGTCAACACGTCATTGAATTACACGGAAACATTTTTCGCAGTAAATGTTCCCGGTGTGGCAAACCTTATTCCGAAAAATTTGACGTTAAGGAAGGAATTCCGGTGTGTCCCGATTGTGGAGGGCTTATCCGTCCCGATGTGGTGTGGTTTGGCGAAATGTTACCGGAGGAAAATTTACGAAAAGCCCAGGAGTTTGCCATGGCCAGCGAGGTGTTTTTTGCCATTGGGACTTCAGCGGTGGTGGAGCCTGCCGCCTCGTTACCTTATATGGCCAAAGGGAATGGCGCTTATGTGGTGGAAATTAATCCCGAAAAAACACCGCTAACCGATGCTGCCGATGAGCATCTGGAAGGAGAAGCTGACCGGATTTTACCTTCGCTGGTCATCGAACTGGAAAGAATTCGTTAAAGAAAATTAGTTATCTTATGAAAAAGCGTATTATATTAGTATTATTGACTCTGTTCTTTTTCGCTGTTAACTGGCAGTGTGCCTATTACAATTATCTGTTCAATGCCAAAAAACAGTATGAACTGGGAATTAAATTCTTGCAAAAAAATCCCGGTAAAGTTCAAAATCCCCAGGCACGCCAGGCATTCGAGAAAACCATCGAAAAATGCTGGAAACTGATTGAAATTTATTCCGATAAAAGCAAATATGCCGATGATGCGCTTCTTTACATCGTAAAGAGCGAATTTTATCTAAACAAATTGACGCAAGCCAGCCTGCACGTTAAGCAATTCATTTCCAAATATCCCCAAAGCGATTTGATTCCTGAAGCCTATCTCTGGTACGGGAAAATCCTGTTAAAAGAAGGAAACATCAAAGAAGGAACAG
>JALWDQ010000823.1:0-7784 GCA_027039625.1 Calditrichia bacterium
CGTCGCGGTCGGCTACGGTTTCCAGCACGCGCACAGCGGTGGTACCCACGGCAATAATCTTTCCACCTTCCTCCCGCGCTTTATTAATGATGCTGGCAGCTTCGGAGGAAACTTCGTAGTACTCCGCATCCATCTGATGCCGCCCGATATCATCCACCTGCACGGGACGGAAAGTACCCAGCCCCACATGCAGGGTTACACTGGCCAGCTTTACCCCCTTAAGCCGAATCCGTTTGAGGAGTGTTTCCGTAAAATGCAAACCCGCCGTGGGTGCCGCTACCGCACCGGGTTTACGGGCAAAAACGGTCTGGTAATACAGGCGATCGATCTCTTCCGGTGGCCGTTTAATGTAAGGAGGCAACGGGGTTTGCCCGATTCGTTCGATGTTTTCAAAAAAATCCCCATTGCAATTGAACTCCACCACCCGACCTCCGGAGAGGGTGTTGTCCACCACATCGCAGGTGATCCCGTGGTCGAAAATTATTTTGTTGCCGATGCGCACCTTCCGGGCGGGTTTAACCAGCACCTCCCAGGTATTGCCTTCCAGATTGCGCAGCAGAAAAATTTCCACCCGGGCACCGGTTTTGTCCTTCTTGCCAATTAATCGGGCAGGAAATACCTGGGTATCGTTCAATACCAGGCAGTCGTTTTCGTGCAGATATTCGGTAATGTCTCGAAAAATACGGTGGGTGATTTCTCCAGTTTCCCGATCCACCACCATCATACGGCAGCTATCCCGTTCTTCCAGGGGATATTGAGCGATGAGTTCTTCAGGAAGTTCGTACTGAAAATCGCTTAATCGATATTTGACCCCATCGATTGCGTCAAAATAATCGTTCCTGGATTCCATGTTGTCTCATTGTGTAATTAAAATGTTCGTAGGCCAGGCGCGTTGCCACCCTTCCCCGGGGGGTACGCTTAATCAGGCCTTCTTGAATTAGAAAAGGTTCGTACACTTCTTCGATAGTATCGCTTTCTTCGCCCACTGCCACGGCAATGGTATTTAACCCCACGGGTCCCCCATTATATTTTTCGATGATGGTCCGAATGATGCGTTTGTCCATCTCATCCAGTCCCAGTTCATCCACCTCCAGCAATTTCAGGCTCTGGTCGGCGATATCACGGGTAATTTTGCCTTCTGCTTTCACCTGGGCATAGTCCCGGGTGCGACGCAACAAGCGATTGGCAATACGCGGGGTGCCCCGGGAACGACGGGCCAGCTCAAAAGCACCATCCTCCGAAATCTCGACCCCCATAATTCGGGCGGAGCGTAAAATAATTTTCTGTAAATCTTCGGGACGATAGTAATCCAGCCGGGCAATGACTCCGAACCGGGCACGCATGGGGGAAGTAAGCAAACCGGCGCGCGTGGTTGCACCAATGAGCGTGAAGCGCGGTAACTGAATCTGAATACTGCGCGCATTCGGTCCCCGATCGATTACAATGTCCAGGGTAAAATCTTCCATGGCTGAATAGAGATACTCTTCCACCACATTGTTCAGGCGATGAATCTCGTCGATGAAAAGAACATCGTTTTCCTTTAGATTGGTGAGCAATCCGGCCAGGTCGCCCGCTTTATCCAGCACGGGACCCGAGGTGGTTTTAATATCCACCTCTAACTCATTGGCGATGATGTGTGCCAGTGTAGTTTTTCCCAATCCCGGTGGGCCATACAAAAGCACATGGTCTAAAGCTTCGCCCCGCTGCCGCGCCGCCTGAATGTAGATGCGCAGGTTCTCCTTGACCTTCTCCTGCCCCACAAAGTGCTCCAGCGATACCGGTCGCAGGCTTATGTCAAATTCCTGATCCTCGCTCAAGGGTCGGGGACTGATGATATCTCGATCGCTCATGCTCTTCTTAACACTCAATTCACATTTTATTAATATAATACCATTTTGGTACGATTTCTATGAATTTGTGAAGTCGGTTAACCAAAGTGTTACTTCCAGGCTTCCTTCAAAGCCTGCTTTACTACTTCTTCCACCGGTAGATCCGCACCACCAGCGTGCAGAACTTTTTGCACCGCTCGCTTTGCTTCTTCCTGCTTGTAACCGAGGGTAATAAGCGCCAGCACCGCCTCTCCAAATACCTGATGCTGCTCCGGGGAAATCTGTACCGCTTCGGGAAATTCCTCCACTACTTCGGCTTTTACTTTCTCCTTCAGCTCCAGAATCACCCGCTGGGCGGTCTTTTTACCCACTCCGGGGATACGGGTTAGCGATTTAAAATCGCCGGTAGCGATGGCCTGCACCAGTTCCGGCACACTCAATCCCGAAAGGATGGTGATGGCCAGCCGCGGCCCGATGCCGCTCACATTGATGAGCAGGCGGAACATATCCCGTTCCTCGGCATCGGAAAATCCATACAATTGCAGCAAATCTTCCCGCACGTGAAGATGGGTGAGCAGGGTTACTTCTTCCCCCTTCCCTCCGATTTTGCGAGAAGTGTTCAGGCTAATAACCACACCTATTCCCAGATTTCCCGCTTCAATCAGGCAATACGTGGGTGACTTTTCCAGTACAATTCCGCGAATTTGGTCAATCATTTTCTTTCCTGTTACCTGAATTGAGTTTACGATGGCATCACACCGTAAAATTATTTTTCGGATTTTCCGGTAGTGGCACTGTGCATCAGATTCCGAAAGCGCAGTCGGTGGTAGTGGCACAGCGCCACAGAGAGGGCATCGGCCGCGTCTTCGGGCTGAGGTGTTTCGGGAAGATGGAGGATATTTTTCACCATCGCTTGAATTTGCACTTTAGATGCGTTTCCGTTGCCCACAACGGACATTTTCACCTCGCGTGGGGAATACTCGGCCACGGGAATATGGTTTTGCGCGGCAGCCAGCATGGCAGCCGCCCGGGCATGGGCCATCACGATGGCTGTGCGCTGGTTCTGATGGTAAAAAACTTCTTCCACCGCACAGTAATCCGGCTGGTACTCCTGAATAATCTGATTAATTCCCTGATTGATGGCGAGCAATTTGTCCGAAAACGAGGCGCCGCGCGGGGCGCGTATTCCTCCAAATACCAGATTTTCTACCTCTTTCCCGGTAACTCGAATCACACCATACCCGGTGACGCTGAGCCCCGGATCAATTCCCAGAATTTTCAATCACACAACCAATGTTTAATTCCTGTAAACGAACTCCCCCAACCCCGGTTTACTGAACGCGCTCCATGATTTCTTCGTCGATATCGAAATTGGCAAACACGTTCTGCACGTCGTCGCTTTCTTCCAGGGCATTCATCAACTTCAGCATCTGCTCCGCCTGTTTACCTTCCAGCTTCACGGTGTTCTGGGGAATCATGGTCATTTCTGCATTCTGCACTTCGATGCCAGCCTCTTCCAGAGCCGAACGGACTTTGTAGAGATCTTCGAATTTGGTGTAAATCTCGTAATATTCATCTTCCACCTTAAAATCGTCGGCACCGGCATCGATGGCGGTGAGCATCAGCTCTTCCTCATCGTAATTTTCGCGTTTTACCCGGATGAGCCCTTTTTTCTCGAACACCCAGCTTACACTGCCTGTTTCGCCCAGATTTCCGCCATATTTATTGAGCAAATGGCGCACTTCGGAGACCGTACGATTGCGGTTATCCGTAGTGGCAATGATGTAAAGTGCCACACCGCCGGGTCCGTATCCCTCAAAGGTAACCTCTTCGTAAACCACCCCGGGCAGCTCACCGGTTCCTTTACGGATGGCGTTCTCGATGTTCTTCATGGGCATGTTGGCAGCTTTGGCGTTTTGAACCGCAGTGCGTAAACGGGGATTACTCTCAATGTCCCCACCGCCCATGCGTGCAGCTATAGTAATTTCTTTAATTAATTTGGTGAATAATTTTCCGCGTAATGCGTCCTGGCGTTCCTTACGAAATCGGATATTAGCCCATTTGGAATGTCCGGACATCGAAACCTCCAATTATTGTTTCATCACTTAATTTTCGGGTGGATTGGGTTCGGAATCGGGGGTAGATGCAGAGTTTACGGGATTGCTGTACACTTTTGTTTTCACGATCCAGGCATTGGGGTAACCCATGGAGCGAATGATATCCCGATAGCGTTCGGCTTCTTCCCGCGTTTTGAAGTCGCCCACCCGCACCTTGTAATACGGAGAATCGAACTCCAGGTAACAGTGCAGGTTCATTTCAGCGAACTGCTCTTCGGCAATGGATTTCGCCTGGTTGGCGTTTTCCAGATTTTTCGTGGAAAAAATTTGAATCCGGAAACCGTCAATTTTCCGGTTTGCGGAAGAAAGAGGATTTTCCTGCTCGCGGGGGGTGGAAACCGGTGTTTCCGGAGTAACAGCAACATTTTCGGCTGGGAAGGTAATGTCATCATCGTTCAGGGTGAGGGGATCGAAGCTCTCGTTCATTCCATTGTTCTCTTCCACAACCGGTTTTGGTTGAGGTGGCGGTGTCGGCGGTTTCTTGGCGGTACCGGCACAACCAAGCAATCCCAGAAACATCCCTGCAATCAGCAGATTTCTCCCAATATTCTTCATGAAATTACCCCATTCTCGATTCCAACCGAAACTAATGAAAAATGGGTGAGTTTTCAAGAGAAATATTATCCCACCACGCGGGAAGCTACATTTGGGAACAGAAAAGGATTAAACAGGGACATAGGATTGTGAGCAGTCCCGCAGGTGCCACACCATAAAACGGTACTATCCGGAAATTGAGATGGAGACAATCCCTTCTCCGAATTTCATTAATATGCTGTTGAAAAGAACTAATAATTCGGAATTCCGTACAGGCAATCTTCTGAGACATGCAGTGAAATAAAAAGATTTATTCAGGCTTTTCTCGATTTATCTTTTTATATTATTTTTTAACCAAGAATTGATTATCTGGGACAACTAATAAAAAACAACCGGAGAGCAATCAATGACCACAACGGAAATCAAACGATTACAGGAAAAAATTGAGGAATATCGAGAAGAACTGTTTTCCCTGATCCAGCGCCTGATTCAAATCCGCAGTTACAGCGGAGAGGAGCAGGAAATTGTGGAATTTATTCTAAGCAAGATGCGGGAATACGGTTTCGATGAGGCGTTTGCCGACGGACTGGGAAATGCTGTGGGTCGCATCGGAAACGGGCCGGTGAAAATTTTGTTCGATGCCCACATCGACACGGTGAAAGTAACGGAAGGGGAAAACTGGACGTATCCCCCGTTTGAGGGAAAAATTGTGAACGGCAAAATTTACGGCCGTGGTGCGGTGGACGAGAAACCTGCCATGGCCGGTTATCTGATTGCCGGAAAAGTGCTGAAGGAAGTGTACGGCGAGCAGCCGCTTCCCTTCACTCTGTACGTGGTGGGCTCGGTGCTGGAAGAGGACTGCGATGGCTATCCCCTGCTCCATCTCATCGAAAAAGAAGGCATCCGACCGGATTACGTGCTGCTGGGGGAACCCACCGATTTACGGGTGTACCGGGGTCAGAGGGGACGCATGGAGGTGGAGGTGGCCACCCACGGGAAGTCCGCTCACGGGGCGCACAATCAGCAGGGAATCAACGCTATTTACAAAATGGCACGAATCGTTTCGGAAATCGAGCGTCTGGATGCGCAGCTACCGCCGGTGGAGCCGCTGGGGAAAGGTTCCATCACCGTCAGCGACATCAGCAGCAAGGCACCCTCGCTATGCTCCGTACCGGATTACTGCCGCATCCACATCGACCGCCGGTTGACGGTGGGAGAGGATCAGGATACGGTGCTGCAGCAGTTGCAGGAGATTGCCCGAAAATTGGAAGTTGAGGCAGATATTCAAATTCCCCTTTACCGGGGAAAAAGCTGGAAGGGTACGGAATTTCAGCAGGAGGCTTACTTTCCCACCTGGATACTGGAAGAAACTCATCCCCTGGTACAGGCGGGATTGGCCGCTGCAGCGGAAGTGCTGGAACAAAAACCGGAAAGCGGGGTGTGGAGCTTCTCCACCAACGGAGTGGCTACGGCAGGCCGCTTGGGCATCCCCACCATCGGATTCGCCCCGGGGAAGGAGGAACTCTCCCATTCCGACCGGGAGGAGCTGGTGCTGGAAGACTTACTGAAAGCAACGCAGTTTTATGCGCTGTTTCCGTTTAAACTGGTGAATAAAAATTAACCTTTTGACAGGATGAACAGGATAAACGGGATGACAAAAAATTAAGAAGTTCGATAACCTATTCATGTTCTTTACAATACTCTTTCCCCCGTAACCGTTGCCAAAAGCCCAATGGTTTACCACAGGTGATGCATAATCCCTCCTGGTGGCGACGTTCTCGTTCTATTTCTTGTTCCAGACTCTTCTTTTTTTTCTGTAATTGCGAAATTTTTGCATGTTCTTCTTTTGTAATCCAAAATGACAATAAAGGCATTTTCCACAGGCGGACGGTCTTATCACCGCTCCCGGATACGATGAAACGCCCATCCGGGCTGAAGGCAACGCTATAAACCCAGCCTTTATGCCCTCGCCCGTCAAAGTATTGCATTGGAGAGCATTCATACAAACTTTCAGTATGTTAAAAGCGTTATCGTGTTTATTATGGACTTCTGTGTACAGCAATTTTTGATCCTCTGATAATTTACGTTTCGTTTCCTGCTCAACTTATTGATGTCTGCAACATATTTGTTATACATTAGATGATTATGATATGAAAAACTGGGTACCAAAACAAGCGGATACGTTGCCACAATATCCCCCTCAAATTAAAATAATTTACTTTAACAATATTTTATAAAAACATTTCAACCCCAAATTTCGTTGGCTGGGGGCAATTCCCAATTTTTTCGCTATGCCCGGAATTATTTTTAATAAATTATAGAAATTTATTTCCAAGTGTTATTCAATATACCACTTCAATATACCACCATCGGATTCGCCCTGGGAAAGGAGGAACTCTCCCACTCTTACCGGGAAGAACTGCTATTGGAGGATTCATTGAAAGGTAGGTGGAATTAGCATTCCTGAACCAGACTCCCTATCATTTCTTCCCTCCTGCACCAAGGATTGAGTGAATTTGGAAACTTTTTCACAAATATCGGGTAATATTTGATAAAATGAATGAAGGAGGCATTGTTTATGGAAAAGATGAATCACGAGCAGAAGAATAGTTATTTATTCATCACTCTGGTGCAACAGTACCAGATGCAGGCCTGGATCAGTCTGGGTAAGCTGAAGAACCCTTCAACCGATAAAATTGAACGCAATCTGGATCTGGCGAAATTAAGCATCGACATGCTGGATATGTTAAAGGAGAAAACACGGGGGAACTTAACCGCAGAAGAAGAACGCATGCTCACCCAAACGCTGACGGATTTAAAACTGAATTATGTAGATGAATACGAAAAAGAGCGGAAATCTCAACAAAAGCAAACCGAAGAAACCGGAGGACAACCACAACCTACTGAGGCTTCTTCGGAAAGCAGCGAAAAATCATCGTAAATGAGCTGCAAATTTAAAACGGTTATTTTACCACCAAAATATTATTCAGTAAAAAATACATCATAAACATAGGGGATGCTATAAGCTTCCCCTATTTTCTATCTGGTATGCAAAAAATTCCTGGGCAGTTTTTCGTGTGTCCGATTAATTTTATGAATGAGTGGATAAATAAAAGTTCATTTTTTTCCTGAAAATCTCTGCAACGTTGGAGAGATTCTTTGCCCTGCTTTTAGCGTGGTTCAAAATGGCAGAACTACCATCCGCTCTGTTATCCTGAACCCCGTCGTAGGCAAGAACCCACCCGTTGCGGAGAGATGGGATTCTAAAGCGTTGCATCCTTTTGGATAGCCCATATTTTGGAAA
>JALWDQ010000824.1:0-2511 GCA_027039625.1 Calditrichia bacterium
CCTGTAATCGTGCGAAGGAATGCTATCAGGAATGCTTCTATAATTAGAAATAGTACAATTTTTTAATTAAACATAAAACTCTTTGTGAACTTCGCACATTCATTGCATCCTCTGCGGTTTAAAGAATTAACTGCAATGTGCGCAAAGAGGACGCAGAGTACGCAGGGGAGAACTAAATTCCAAATCACAAATCACAAATAACAAATCACAATTAAAAAATCCCAAATCTCAAATTCCAAATCCCAATTTCCAAATCTCAATTTTTACCTTTGCGAACTTTGCGCATTCATGGCGTCCTTTGCGGTTTAAAAAATTAACCGCAATGTGCGCAAAGAGGACGCAGAGTACGCAGGGGAGAACTAAATTCCAAATCACAAATCACAAATGACAAATCACAATTAAAAAATTCCAAATCCCAATTTCCAAATCTCAATTTTTACCTTTGCGAACTTTGCGCATTCATGGCGTCCTTTGCGGTTTAAAAAATTAACCGCAATGTGCGCAAAGAGAACAATGTAGAAATTAGATCTCGCTTACGTCCGAAAGGATCCCTTGGATTCATTACGCCTCTGTAAAGGTGTACTACATGTATTCTTTTTTCACTTTCTGCACATCATCCCCTGAACATTTTACATTTTCCATTTTTCATTTTCCATTTTCCATTTTCCATTTTCCATTGCCCTCTATTTACCCTATTCACCCTATTCACCCTATTTACCCTATTTACCCTATTTACCCTATTGCCCCACTCCCCCTTATCCTCCACCTTTTTCCCTAAAACCCCTTTATCCCCTGCCGAAATCCAAGAAAAGGTTTGATTTATTTATGGATATGTTTATATTTTCACTATCATTAGCCATATCAAAGAAGCAATTCTAAAAATTGAGGGGACGGAATATGGCTAAATGGTTTAATGAGGTACTGGAAAATATTAATTAAATCACAGGAGGTTTTTATGTATTGGCGTAATGTTCACAAAGGGATTTTGCATTCCGTTTTGTTCCTCGTGTTCATGTCCTTTTCGGTAGTTCTGGCAGAAGATTTGCCCAATATTGTGATTCTGGCGACCGGGGGGACGATAGCTGGTGCTGCCGAAACCGATGTTCAGGCGGGATATAAATCGGGCCAGGTGGGAGTGGATATTTTGATTAAGGCGGTTCCTCAATTGAAAAAAATTGCCCATGTGCGGGGTGAGCAGATTTCTAATGTGGGCAGCCAGAACATGAATGATGCTGTGTGGTTAAAACTGGCTAAACGCATCAACGAACTGGCGCAGCAGGCCGATGTGGATGGCATTGTGGTAACCCACGGTACGGATACCATGGAAGAAACGGCTTATTTTCTGAATTTAACCGTACACACCAAAAAACCGGTGGTTTTAACCGGTTCCATGCGTCCATCCACGGCACTAAGCGCCGATGGTCCCCTGAACATTTTTAATGCCGTAGCGGTTGCCGGCATGAAGGAAGCCTGGGGAAGAGGAGTGCTGGTGGTGGCAAACGATAAAATCCTCCCCGGCAGGGAAGTCATTAAAACCAGCGCTACCGATGTGGAAACCTTCCGGTCTCCCGGTTTCGGCTGGATTGGTACCGTGCATTACGGTGTGGCGCGATTTTACCGCTTTCCATTCACCAAACATACTTACCAATCGGAATTTTCCGTGGATAATGTGAAAAAACTTCCTAAAGTAGATATCATTTACATGTATGCCAGTGCCACTGGCGAATTGATTGACGATGCAGTAGAAAATGGCGCTCAGGGAATTGTGGTAGCCGGTGTGGGAAACGGAAACATGACCGATGCGGCGGTGGATGCCCTGGCCCGGGCGGCAAAGAAAGGCGTGGTCTGTGTGCGCAGTACCCGGGTTCCCATGGGATATATCGACCGCAATGTGGAACTGGATGACGATGCCCTGGGATTTGTGGCAGCTTACCAGTTAAATGCCCAGAAGGCAAGAGTGCTCCTGAAATTAGCCCTTCTAAAAACAAAAGATCCGAAAACCATCCAGAAATACTTCGCTGAATATTAATCAATTACAGATGTGAGGGAAAAACGGCCTGGTGCAACGGATGTCCTCTGTTCTGTTGCACCAGGCGTTAATATTAAAATTATCCGGAGTTTAATTAGAAAAATGGAGAATATTCATGAAAATTTTAACGGGCATCGTTACCTGGATTCTGGTTGCGTTTTTTTCTCTGTGGGCACAGGAATTTGTGGAATCTTCCGGAAAAACATTGAGTACGGAACACATCGAATTTAAAGAACCGCCCCATTTTCGAGTGGTTTCCCGGGACAGCATCAACGGAAAGCCGTTGTACGAATATTTTCTGTACGTAAAGGCAAAGCTAAATGGCGTTTACGATATTAACGGAGGCATGTACGAAGAGACGTTTAACGTAGGCAAAATTCCCGTGTGGGGCACTGAGGAAGAAAAACGCTTCTGGATGGATATGCACCAGTCCCAGATTCGTTTTCGTGGACAAAGCGAAACGGCCCATGGCACCTATACGG
>JALWDQ010000825.1:0-2503 GCA_027039625.1 Calditrichia bacterium
CAATTTTCCGAATCAACTGATATTTCCCAATGCTTTTCATTGTTCCCCTCTAATTCTTCTCGTTTTGCTTCCCGAAAATTTCCCTGAACCGGCTTAAACCAGTGCTCCTTTTCCCTCCGGAGCGCTCCTTCAGGAGCGGTGCCGGGAGGTTAGAAGATTCACAATTTTTCGAAACAGAATCCCCCGCGATTCAGCAGAGCGGGATTCTTCCCCCTCGCTCTCGGAGAAGAGATGAAAGCGAAAGCTGCGGTGGTACACCGAGACTTTGTCGCCATCCCGCAGGGGTTCTTTGTGGAAGTTCTTTCCGTTCAATAAAATCCCGTCCCGATCGAACATGTTGTGGATGGTAAACTGCCCATGTTCCAGCCGAATTTTCAGGAGGTTGCCAGAGGCGTAAGGATCCGGGGTACCCACCACCTTTTTTCTCCGCTCATCCCATCCCAGATAAAACGGCACGGTCACCACTTCAATTTTCTCCCCATCCGGCCCCTCCCGAAAGAAAGGAATAAAAGGTTGGGCAGCTGCGGCGCTTTCCTCTTTCTCTCGCCGTAATTGCAGCGTAAAGGGCCCTATTTTCAAACGATCTTTTTCGGTGAATTCCGCTTCCTGCACCCGCCGTCCGTTCAGCCAGGTACCGTTTCGGCTGTTTAAATCCCGGATGAAAAACGTACCCTGCCGAATTTCCAGCCGGGCGTGGCGCCGGGACACGGAAAGGTGCGGAAGCACGATATTGCAGGATTTGTCCCGTCCCACTACCTGCGCTCCTTCCTCCAGTGTCACTTTTTTCTGAAACGCTTCACCGGTAATTTCCAGTAACCAGTGCATGAATCATTTTCCCCCATCTTCTGTGAAAGGTGTTTGGTCTTCCGGATTCATCACCGAATCCGATGCTTCCTTTTCCAGCGGCATTTCCCCAATGACCAGGATCAGGGAATCCCGGGGCGTGAGTAACCGGCGGTTGGCCGGGAAGGTAGCATACACCATGCTGCGGGCGGGCAATTGGCAGGTACAGGGAGATGCGGGCAGAAAGCGAAATATCAGGCTATCCTGCCGCAGGGTATCCGGTGCAAATCCCAGTTGTGCCAGCGAATCCACCGCCCGCAGCACCGTTCGCCCCTCCAGGTTGGGCATGGATGGTAAACCCAGGGAAACCACCACCTGCCATCCGGAATCGATGGCAAGGCAGGTAATGCAGGAATCTCCGGGAACGACATAGCTGAAGCTAAAAAGAGTGTCCCGCACCCAGCTTGCCGGAACCGTAAACGGACTGCGGGGGGTGAATAGAAACGTAGTGGCATTGAAGGGTTCGTCCCTTTCGGAAGCCGTCCGGGGAGGGGACGAAGCCGCAAGAGTTGCCTGCTGCTCCACCGGAGTCCGCATCTGGCGGGAGAATTGATGAATCTGGTAGCCCAGCAGGAATCCCACAATAAACATCAGCAGGAGGGTAAGGGAGAATCGCGCCAGATGGGGGCGTTTGCGCCGTGCCGTTTGCCGGGGAGTAGCAGCAGGGCGTACCGCCTCCGGCACTTTGAGCAACTGCACGGTAATATTGTCCCGTCCGCCCCGGCGGTTTGCTTCCCGGATAAGGGCTTCAGCTGCCGCCTCAGGTTCCTTCTCCCGGAAAAGAATCTCCCCAATTTGCACCTCGGGCACCATATCGGTTAATCCATCGGAACAAAGGAGAAATATGTCCCCCGGTTGCAACGGAATGGGTTCCGGGGCAATTTCCGGTTCGGAGTTCAACACACCGATGCAGCGGGTAATTTTATTACGCTCGGGATGGGTGTGCGCTTCTTCCGGGTCAATCAGTCCCCGCTGGACGAGCTCTCCCACATAGGAATGATCCCGGGTGAGCAACTGCAATTTTCCCCCGCGGTACAAATACAATCGGCTGTCCCCCACGTGGGCATGGTACGCTTTTTCTCCATCGTGGAGGAGCATGACCGCCGTAGTGCCCATTCCCGCCAGTTCCGGTTGCTGCTCCGCCCGTTTGCGCACCACCCTGTTGGCCAGCGCCACCGCCTCCCGGAAAAACGTTTCCGGCTCCTCAATTCCCCGCTTAAAATACTCCCCCATAGTTTCCACCGCCAACCGACTGGCAATCTGGCCCCCTTTCACTCCTCCCATCCCATCGCACAATACCAGTAGCGTCCACTGCTGCCAGTGGAACATCGCTGCGTAATCTTCATTTTGTTTGCTGACCCGCCCCACGTCGGTGCGGGTAACCACGCGAATTTCCTCTGCCATACGCCCTATCTCTTTTGTCTTCATGGATAGCGATGGAGTTGCACCGGAATTCCCTTTTCTACTCCCGGGAAATCGGCGCACCTTTTAGTTACCACCAGAGAGCCGTTTTAATCCTCGTATTCCGGAATTTCCCCCACCACCAGCAATTTGCACACCACTTTACCAAAGCGAATGATGTCGCCATCCTTCAGATTTTCCCGATCGATGGACTCGCTACCCTGATTAATAAAAGTTCCGTTCACGCTCAGTTTATCTT
>JALWDQ010000826.1:0-2498 GCA_027039625.1 Calditrichia bacterium
ATGAAAATGGTGTGTTGCGCCCAACCCCTGAAAAATAAAACCAAGAGGAGGCCACTATGAAGGTACTGGCAATTATCCTGAGTATTCTGGTTCTGGCATCTTTCATGTATGCCGGAGACCCCAAAGTAGAATGGCATGGTTTGTTCTATATCTACAACTTTGGGCATCGCAATACCGATTTTACCAGCTCCACGGATGACGGCAACAGCTATATGTACATGCATGGAGATGTAAATGCTTCTGTGGATTTCGGTAACGGTGTTACGGCATACATGGTACTGGGAGCCTGGGGACAGCACGGAATGAGTCCCTACCATGGAGGAGGATTGGGAGAAAATATTGATCCCCGCGTGGATATTATGCAGGCTTACTTTACAATTAGCCATTTATGGGGGTCGAATTTTTCTTTTCGAATTGGGAAAGAGCGTTTGCTTTACGGAGATGGAGCGATTATGTTCGATGGTGGAGAAGATGGCGCCGCCGGAGCAAAATTGATGTACAATTCTGATGTGGTGGATGTGGATCTGTTCTATTACCGTTATGCCCAGATGGGTGGAATCATGAATGTGGGTACCGGGCTGGATGTGTATCCTGGAAACTGGAATCTAATTGGAATTTATCCCACCGTAAAATTGATGCAGGGTAATCTTAAACTGTATCCCTATTACGTAGCCCGCCACATTCGTGTGGGTAAAGATAGCCTGAATATGCCCATGTGGTTTGGTTTGCGCCTGGAAGGTGCCTTTCTGGGTGGATTAAATGTAGCCGCAGAATACACCCAGATGGGTGGTAAAGACCAGACTACGGACATGAACTATAAAGGACATCATATGCTTTTGCGAGCGGATTACACTTTGCCTTCGACCCCACTTACGTTTGGTCTGGGATACGTGTTGTTTAGTGGAGATAAAAAAGATACCGAGAAGGACAACGAGCTTTACGAAACTGCAACCCAGGGACCCTATACGTATGGTTTTTATAAAGATTGGCCCGGATTTGGTCCAGCGCATCTGATGACTACCGGTTGGGGATTTGCCGGTGTGAATCCCTGGAGTTCAACCATGTCCAATATGAACATGATGGATGTGAATGTGGCGTACAATTTCGGTAACCTGGCAGTTCGTGGCGATTTCTTCATGTACCATAAAGACCAGACCAGCGATGGGAAGAATAAGAACATGGGTAACGAAATTGCTCTAATGGTAAAATATAATTACAAAGACACGATTACTCTAGGATTCACAGGCGGTATCTGGATGCCCGGTGATTGGCAGAAATCCTGGATCGAAGTTGCTGGTTCTGATGCCAAGGCCGAAAACGCGCTGGGTGGTTATTTCTGGTTAGCAAAAGCGTTTTAGTTATTCGATTCGCACTGCGAAAGGGGCACACTCTTGGTGTGTGTCCCTTTCTGATTTCTATGAAAATGCTGGATGAGCGGAATCACCAAAAGCACAGGAGGTACACTGAATTTGGCTGATTTGCTGGAAAAACTGTTAACCATTAGTTTAAGCGTGCGCAATTTTATGTGGGGCAACTGGATGATTGCCCTGCTGGTGTTTACAGGAGTTGTTCTCACGGTGGTTACCCGGGTTATTCAAATACGGCGATTAAAGCTGGCGCTGAAGCTGGTCCTGTTGGGTGCCCGGGGGAAAGATCACGAAAAAGAAGAGGAAGGAGACATTTCCCCCTTTGCCGCATTGATGACTGCTCTGGCAGCCACGGTGGGTAACGGTAATATTGCCGGGGTGGCAACGGCCATTGCCACGGGTGGTCCCGGTGCCCCCGTCTGGATGTGGTTAACCGGATTCATCGGCATGGCGACCAAATATGCCGAAGGATTTTTGGGGGTGAAGTTCCGCAAAGTTGCGGAAGATGGTACGATGGCAGGCGGACCCATGTACTACATCCGTGCCGGATTAAAAAACGAGAAGATTGCCCGGTTCCTGGGGGCAACATTTGCAGTATGCGGAGCGTTTGCGGCTCTGTTCGGTACCGGCAACATGGCTCAATCCAATTCCATGGCACTGGCGTTTAAAACCCAGTTCGGTGTACCGCCGCTGATTAGCGGACTTGTGCTTACCGTACTGGTGGGTTTGGTGATTATTGGGGGAATTAAGCGGATAGGAGCCGTGGCGGAGCGTCTGGTACCCACCATGATTTTTTTCTACATGACCGGAGCCTTAATCATCATTGTAGTCCGTTTTACCCACATTCTGGAAGCATTCCGAATTATTTTTGAATCGGCGTTTACGACGCAGGCGCTGGGGGGTGCTTTAATTGGAACATCGGTGCAAAAAGCCATTAGTCTGGGGGTTAGCCGGGGCGTTCTTTCTAACGAATCCGGGTTAGGCTCGGCGGCCATTGCACAGAGCGCTTCGAAATCCAAAGATCCGGCTAAGAACGGGCTCATTGCCATGACCGGTACCTTTATCGACACGCTGGTGGTGAACACCATGACCACCCTCTCCATTGTACTCACCGGTGTATATTTGCTAACA
>JALWDQ010000827.1:0-2490 GCA_027039625.1 Calditrichia bacterium
AAAGGAAATTCCAAATCACAAATCCCAAACCACAAATTCCAAAAAATAATCAAAATCAAAAATATTTTTCGTTGCGTACGTTGCGCCCGCTGCGGTTATTTTTTTGCGTTTAGACATTCAAAAATCTTTGCGCACTTTGCGGTTAAATAAGATTAACCGCAGAGTACGCAGAGAATACGCAAAGGGCGCAAAGAACAACGGAAGCATGCCGGAAAACAACAACGGAACGTCCCGTTTAGCTCACCCTCCATCAGGCCCAGAAGGCCGGTCCCCAATCCTTTTCTCCCGGAACGTGCTTTTCGTGCAAATAGCGCCCAATCTTTTCCAGTTCTTCCTCGGTAGCCAGTTCTTCCACCAGCGGAAAAAGCTCTCGCTCCTCGAAACGGATGTGATTGTTCAGCAACTCAGCAAACTCTTTTAAATTTGGCTCTATGTCCACACCCTCCCGGAGTTTTTCGACAATTCCGGCAAATTCCTGGTGCTCTTTCAGCATGCGCTCTTTTCGCTCCCGCGCATCCGGTGTACGCTCCAGCACCTCCAGCAGTGTCGCTTCCTCCTGAGCAAAATGCTCTACCAGCAAAGTATCCCAGATGTGCAGCACATAAGCTACCATCTCGGCGGTATTGGCCTGCTTTTCCAATCCCCGTTTCACCCGATTCGCCACCACCAGCCCATCGTGATGCTCGAACGAGAGGGTTTCCAGTTGTTTACTGCGCTTCATACATTCTCCTTATGCTTACATTTGAAATCCGTACTGTTCAATTGTTCCAATCCTCTGACAACGAAAGCCCCGACCCCATTCCCAACACGTTTTTCTATTTTAAAAAAGAAGTTGCAACACCATGGTAATGCCACCTCTCCCCTTCTTACCTGTTTGCTGAATCCGACCCTACATACCCCATTGCACTTCAAGGGGGTTCTCACAAAGAGCCCTGCATTTCTTAAAGGTAAGATGCGGCTTCCTGAATCTTTGTTACCGGAAATATTTTCCTGGAAAAACGAGCTACCTTTGGCTTTGTAAACCACCACTCTCCGTGTTAAATTGGGCGGAAGAACGAAAGGAAGAGTTTCGGCAGTTGGCAACGATTCTCCACGTCATATTGAGCGAAGCAGGAAACGAAAGACGCGTCCTCAATCAGGCACACACCGCGGTGCGTCACGGGTATTCCGTGCGTATTCTGGGACTCAAGACTCCCGGAGTTCCTTCTGAGGAAACGGTGCAGGGAATTCCGGTTCAGCGGATTGCCATAAAGCAATGGCAGGGTGGAATGCGCAAATTTCTCTCCTTCAATTTTCGCCTGTTCCTCTCTCTGCTGCGGGCGGAATACGATGTCATCCATGCCCACGACCTGTGGGTACTTCCCGGAGTGGTTGCCTCCCGATGGTTCCGCCGCAAACCCGTTATATTCGATGCCCACGAATTTTATCGGGGACTGGAAATTTTTCGGCGGAAAAAACTTTCCGGATGGGTGTGGCGCATGGTGGAACGCCTGCTCCTCCCCCGCGTGGATGCCCTGATTGCTATTAACTCCCATCAGGCACGATTGTACCGCGAACTTTACCCACACATCCCTGAACCGGTAGTGCTGATGAATCTTCCTTCTCGGGAGGAAATTACCCGTTTATCCGGAGACGTTCCCTTCGCCCGGCGCAAAAGGGAAATTATTTTTCAGGGAATTCTGAAACCCGGCCGGGGACTGCTCCAGGCAATCGACGCTCTGCAACAGGTACCAGAGGGGATTTTGCGCATCGTGGGGGATGGTGAACATCGGGAAGCCATCCAGCAGCGGATAAACAGCCGCCGCCTGCAGGAGCGGGTACAACTGGTGGGGCAAATTCCTTCCCGGGAGCTCATTCCCCAGAGTGCCCGGGCACGAGCCGGGCTGGTGCTGTTCGAACCCACCAACCTGAATTACCGCTTCGCCTCCCCCAATAAATTTTTCGAATATGTGATGGCAGGTACGCCTCTCATCGCTTCGGACATCCCCACATTTCGGGAGTTTCTTAAACAGCATCCGGTCGGCATTCTGGTCAATCCCCGCCAGCCGCAGGAGATTGCCGCTGCCATGCGCCGGTTGCTCACCAACAGAAAGGAATGGGAACACTACCATCAGGCGTGCCTGCGTGCCCGCCAGGAATGGAACTGGGAGAACCAGGAATCCCGACTGGTTGAGCTCTACCGCCGCCTGCTCACCCACGATGGGGGGAACCAATGAACTGCACCATCCGAGACAAACGCGACCTTTACCTCTCCGGCACCTTCCTGTTGCTGGCACTCCTCCTCCGTTTGTGGGGAATTCAGTACGGATTACCGGCTTCTTACAACTCCACCGAATATTTTATTGCTAAAGACGCTCTGAGCCTGGGTGCCCGGAAAACGCTGGAACCGCTGCAATTCATTTACCCCTCCCTCTACACATATCTGATTGCTGCACTGTACGCCCTATGCTATCTGGTGGGATGGATTGCAGGCATCTTCCGGGGAGCAGC
>JALWDQ010000828.1:0-2489 GCA_027039625.1 Calditrichia bacterium
TTTCTCTGATTTACAACCAGAATTCATTCGAGTGGTTTCAGGACTCCCTTCCGCAAGCGCAACGTTCTCCCTTCGTCACCCTCTCTTCTTGCTATCTGAGAAAGTCGTGATGCGGTTTTCCCTACATTACCCCTCGAAACGCCCGTAAATAACGCGGTTCGCACGTGGCAATATCGCAAAATTCCTGCCGGGAAAAACGCTGATAGCCCAGCGCCATTAAAGCCGAGGGGAAAGGTTCGGTGGACAGAGGAGCAGGGAAAATCGCCATTTCCCCCACAGCCTGGCGAATCTTATCGGCCAGTTTAAGCAAATCCCCACCCACCACCTCGGTGGGTTCATGAATCAATTCCGGGAGCCGGGCTATAGGAAGCACCCGGGAATCCGTTTCGGCGCGGAGGGTTTCGCCTTCCCATCGGTATTTTCTCACAAACACCTCTTCTCGATGGGCATCGATAACGGCAAGTACAGGGCGGTGAGTGGCACCATGCTGGTAAGCCCAGACGTCCAGGGTGGGAATTTCCACCACCGGGATGTGCAGGGAATGTGCCAGCCCTTTCGCCAGGCTGTAACCGATACGCAAGCCGGTAAAAGATCCGGGACCGGCGCTCAAACAAATACCATTAATCCGGGAAAGGGGAATACCGGTGTACTTCAGCAACTGATGCACCATGGGCGCCAGGAGTCGGGAATGAATGTTGCGAATATTCAGCAGGATGTGCCCCAGTAACTGCTCCCCGCGGGAAAGGGCCACCAGCGAACTGATGCCGCTGGTTTCCAGACCCAGCAAATAAACCGTGGAGGATTTGTCTTCCATGCGCCTATCCTTATTCAATTTGTGCAGATTGAAAAATAAAACGACCGATTACAGCGAGATAACGCTTCCGGATCCAACTACCCTTACCGTTTCAGAATGCGAACCTCCCGGCAATCGGGATTCTCTCCGGAAAATTTGAGATGAACTTCCCAGCGGTGCTCCGGAAGATACGGCTCAATCTTATCTGCCCACTCAATGAAACAGATGAATTCGTTGTAAAAAAATTCCTCCAATCCCAGATTCTGCAATTCCGCCTCATTCTCCAACCGATAAAAATCGAAATGATAAATTAACGTTCCATCACCAGTGGTGTATTCGTTAATAATGGTAAAAGTGGGACTGGTGGCTTCCTGCTGGCAGCGGAGAGCACGACAGAGGGCTTTAGTGAAAAAGGTCTTACCGGTGCCCAGGTCTCCATAAAATGCAACCACATCTCCCGGTTGCAGCATCCGGGAAAATTTCCGCGCCACCTCTTCCGTTTCGGAAGGTGCACAACAAACGCCCTGGTACCACACTTCCGCACTCGTACTGGATTTTACTTCGGCTGCCATACCCATCCCTTTCGTTACTGCGGGAATTTAACACCGGAATCTGGTTCTTAAAACAAAATAGCAAATTTCATTCTTTTATTCGATTGGGGAGGGATAAATTTGCTGTTACCAATTTCAAAAATGAAGTTACCCGTTCGCTGGTACGATTGTTGGAATCCTGTTCCTTCTTAAAATGCAGCGTTTTATAAAAATGCTTCGTATTGCAAAAATGTTGGATCTGGTAGGATGTTGTTATTTATGAAGTTAAAACTAGTTCAAACCACAGAAAATACATCACCGGTAAAATTTTAACCTGGGATGGAACTAATGATAAAGCGATTTTCCACTTTTTTCATCCCTTTCTTACACTCGATGTTTATCACAAAATTTCATCCTTCTTAATTCATTTTTCTGGAAAACTCTTCCAGCGATTTTGCTAACTTTGCTGTTTCCAGCAGGTTTTCCAGTTCTTCCACCGATTCAATTCTCTGGATTGCTTCCCAAATATCTTCTCCAATCTGATGAAATTTCAATTCCAGTATATCTACAATAACCTTTCGAAGTATCTCTTGTTTACCTTCCAGTTTCCCTTTTTGCAAACCTTGCTGAATACCCTGTTGGATACCCTGCTGGATACCTAACTGAATACCTTCCTTTTTCCCTTTCTCATATCCTTTTCGTTCCACCAAAGATATGATAGACACTTTTTTATCCTCCTCTATTTTATACATTTCATCAATTAATTGACTGTCCATCTCCTCCGGCAATTTCATAATCCATTCTATAAACTGAAACAGCGCCGCAATGGTTTCCCGCTTCATTCCCAGCTCATACAATCGAATAAGAAACTCCCTCTTCCAGCGATACCGATCTTCATATGCCCCCTCCGTCTCTATCGTACGTAAATATGCCAATACACCCAGAGCAAAGGAATTTTCCTTGACCTTCTGTTCCACTTCTTCCGGAATATAATCAATGATCTTCACCAGCGGAAATTCAAATGTAACCAGACATCCCCAGAAATCACTCTCATACCGATTGGGACGATAAGAAGGACTCCGGTCCGTTAACACCGCCAGACTAGCAACCTCCTGTTGATACACATCGAAAATGCGATTGCGGTAAATAAACATCCGCTTCGCAAA
>JALWDQ010000829.1:0-2485 GCA_027039625.1 Calditrichia bacterium
AACCATGTATCAGGTGAAAAAAGGAGCCACCCGAGCAGCCGTAAATGTGCTTTCGGCGTTTACCATTTTTCTTTTGATATTCGCCATTACGCTCTTTTTTATTCTGGTGCAATGGAAGAATGTTGCTGTTCGCCAAACGCTGGAGCGAATTACCACGCTGGAAAAAGAAGTGCGGCTTTTGAGTTCCCGGCATATTCAACTGGAAACCCGGCGGAACGAACTGTTAAAACAAATTCCGCATATTGCCATGCAAAAGTTGGGAATGGTTCCCATGGAAAAAGCAAAAATTTTAACCGTGGACGAAAGGGAGTACCGGAAATATGTCCCGTAAACGCCAGCGAACTGTATATCATTCCTCGGGAATATCTTCCAGTAAAAACGGGGGAAATTTCCGGCTTATTCTGCTCACGCTGCTGATTCTAATTGGATTTGCTCTGGTGGCAGTGAAATTGGTACGGCTGCAGGTGTTTCTGCATGATTATTATGCGAAACGAGCTGAAGACAACATTAACAACCGGCAGGTGGTACCGGCGCGACGGGGTACGATTTACGATCGGCAGGGGCGGGAGCTGGCGCGAGATGTGCTGCAATACTCTGTAGCTGTTCGGGGACGCTTTGTGCAAAACAAAACAAAGTTGTACCAAACGCTTTCCCGGGTTCTGGGAATTTCTCGCCGCACCATTCAGCAAAAAGTGCGGCGTCATCCCGATTTTGTGTACCTGAAACACCGTGTTCCGGCAAACAAAATCAAACCGTTACTGCAACTGCGGGATGCGGGTCTGGTACTGGAGAAAAAGTTTCTGCGGGCTTACCCATACCGCGAACTGGCTGCGCATCTGGTGGGCTATTGCGATGTGGATAATCGTCCCCTGGCAGGAATTGAATTGCAATACAACGATTATTTGCAGGGCACACCGGGCTGGCGCATTTATCAGCGGGATGCCCTGGGGCATCAGGTGCCCAACCTGGATTTAGCCGGTATGCCACCCATTGACGGTTGCGATGTGATCCTTACCATCGATATCGATTACCAGACGGTGCTGGAGGATGAATTAAAGCGCGGAGTGGAAGAGAGCGGAGCTCCCGAAGGGGTGGCGTTGCTGCTCAATCCAAACACCGGGGAACTGCTGGCGCTGGCGAATTATCCCCAATTCGATCCTAACCGTGCCAGCCGCTATTCGGAATGGCAGCGGAAAAATCGTGCTATTATCGATGTGGTGGAACCCGGTTCAACCTTTAAAATTGTTACTCTTTCCGCCGCACTGGAGAATTTGCACCTTAAGCTGGATAAGGACATTGTATTTTGCGAGAATGGGCGCTATCGGCTGTTCAATCGCACCATTCTGGATCATAAAAAATACGGCTGGCTAACCGTACGGCAGGTAATTGAACATTCCAGTAACATCGGAGTGGTGAAAATTGCCCGAAAACTTCCTTCCGGCTTACTTTATCGTTATATTCGTAATTTCGGGTTTGGGATGGTAACCGATGTGGATTTACCGGGCGAAAGTGCCGGGTTGCTGCGGGATTTGAAGGATTATGATGCATTTGATTATCAGTATTTAAGTGTGGGATATGGCGTGGGTGTTACCCCTTTGCAACTGGCCAATGCCTATTGTGCGGTGGCAAATGGTGGACGCCTGTATCGTCCGTTTGTAGCCAGCGAGGTGCGCGGTTTGCATGGGAATGTTCTGCTGAAAAATCAGCCGGAGGTCATTCGGCAGGTCATTTCGCCCCAAACGGCGGAGCTGATTAACAGCGTACTGGTTGGGGTGGTGCGCGAAGGTACCGGGGTGAAAGCAGCTATTCCGGGACTGGAGATTGCCGGGAAAACCGGTACCGCCCAATTGTACGACGAAGAGAAAGGTGCTTACGATCGCCACAGCCATCTGGCGTCCTTTGTGGGCTATTTTCCGGCACATCATCCGGAATTTCTGCTTCTGGTGATGGTACGTAATCCCCGGGGAGTGTATTACGGTGGGCAGGTGGCGGCGCCTATTTTTCGACGCATGGCGCGGCGCATTTATAGTTTATTCTCGACCCGGGAACCTCAACTGACTGCTCTCATTGCTACCGAGAGCGATTCCCTGTCCGAGGAAATTCCCCGGGTGGAAAACCTGCCCGTTAACACAGCCCGTAAAATTCTGGAACAGCGCGGTTACCGCATTCGCCTGGTGGGGAATGGGCAATTCGTTTCCCGGCAGAAGGTGGTAACGAAAAATTCTCGAAGCAAACAGGTGGATTTGTACCTGGAAAAACGCACGGTGCAGCAGCGCAAACGGGTGCCTTCCCTCAAAGGGCTTACTTTAAAGGAAGCGCTGGATGCGGTAAATGAACTGGGTGTCGAAGTAGAAGTCCAGGGGCATGGCATTGTGGTAAAGCAGGAACCCAAACCGGGTTCGGTGCTTACACCCAATAAAACGATTCGAATCTGGTGTCGACCGTCATGATGAGTCTGGAGAAAATATTGGAGCAGCTTGCGGTG
>JALWDQ010000830.1:0-2464 GCA_027039625.1 Calditrichia bacterium
AGAATTCGCCAGTTCTTCCAGTTTGGCAATGCGCTGGGCGTAAGCTTCCAGGGATTCCCGCCGTGCTCCGGGACGTGCTCCGCTAATGCGATCGGCGGCGGTTACCAGCACCGAAATGGGCGAAATGGGCTCGGCTTCTTCGTGATGCGCCAGAATGGAGTTAATCACCACCGGATGTTCCCCGCACCGGGTAGCCACTTCCACACCAATGGACACATGGCTTCCCTCGGAATCGCCACTAACCGCTTTCCCGATATCATGAAACAATCCCGCTCGGCGTGCCAGTTGCACATCCAGACCCAGCTCGGCAGCCATTCCGCCGGCCAGCAGCGCCACCTCTTTGGAGTGCTGCAGAATGTTCTGCCCGTAACTGGTACGATATTTCAAACGTCCCAGATATTCCTTCATCTCGGGATGGACATTTTTAATATTTAGCTCTCGCAGGGTCTCTTCGGCAGCCCGTTTAATGCTTTGTTCCACCTCACGGGTTGCTTTTTCCACCTCGGCTTCAATGTTTTTGGGATTAATGTTTTTGCTGCGGATCAAACGCGTCATGGCAATGCGGGCAATTTCCCGTTTAATGGGATCGAAGCTGGACATAACCACCGTCTCCGGCGTATCGTCCACAATCACCTTCACCCCTGTAGCGGCTTCAAACGCTTTAATATTGCGCCCCTCGCGTCCAATGATGATTCCCTTCCAATCATCGTTGGGTAATTCCACCGAAATCAGGGTAGATTCCATGGTGTAATCCGTTGCCATCCGTTCGATGGCAAAAGCCATAATCTCTTTGGCTTCCCAGCGGGCGCGTTCCTCCGCTTCATTCTTAATATCGATGATGGTTTGAGCCGCCTCCGCCCGTGCCTGAGACACCATGTTTTCAATCAGCATCTTCTTGGCTTCTTCCCGGCTCAACCCGGAAATGGCTTCCAGCTTTTCCATTTCTTTTTCACGGATTTCATTAATCTCTTTCTCATGGTTCTGAATGGTTTGCTCCCAGTTGATGAGCTCATTTTCCCGCTTGCGGATTTGCCACTCTTTTTCCTGAACTTTGTTGTTCAGCCGCCGCACCTCTTTTTCCCGACGGCGCAATTTCTCCTCTGCCTTCTGCAAGGCACTCTCGCGTTGCTTCAACTGCTTTAACGTTTGATTTTTCTCCTGAAACAGCTTCTCTTTCGCCGCCAGATAGGCTTTCCGTTCCAATTGCTGAACCCTGCGTTGCGCCTCATCTAAAATAGAATCCGCCTGTTTGCGGGCATTTTTAATTTTGCTTCCACCAATCAGATATGCCACTAAAAATCCTATGCCTACGCCAACTATTCCTGCAATAATTAAAAAGATTATATTCATTTATGAACCTCTTCTTTTTTCTGGTTTTGAATTTAAATCCCGGAGCTCCCACTACTCCAATGATTGTAAGGGAACTCCTTATTGAAATAAATATAATTTCAGATGGTTCCCAATGAAATGATTTTTTCATCCCACGGAAGGTTGAAACAACGTTGTGAGAAACAATGTGTTAACTTCCCTTCAGATTCTCCGAATTTATCCCGTTTACCTTTGCACTTTCCGAAAGATGAAACATTTTTCCGGAGTGAGCACATAGAGGAGCATCTGGTTCTCCGACCGAGGATCCCACAGGGCAATATCCCGGGGAAGAAACTCTGCATCTTCCCACTGGAGCTTTTCCTGAAAAAATTGCCCTTTCCGGAAGAAAAACACCGCGCGTGCTTCCACATCGGTAACCAGCAGGGTTTCTTGAAGCGACACAGCGACGCCCCGCACCTGTCGGAAATCCGGATGTTGAATCTCACGAATAAAATTCCCCAGGTAATCGAACACCAGCACGGCATTGCGCCCGGCATCGGTTACAAACAGTTCTCCCGAAGCATTTAAAGCAAGCTGGCGCGGAGAAAGCAATTGCCCCAGATTGTCCGAAGCATCCCCAAACGCCACCCGGGGATTCCCAAAACGATCGATTTTCACAATGCGCTTGTTCAAATCTTCCAGAATAAAAATATCGTATTGATTGGACACCGCCACACTTAAAGGCATGGCAAAATAATAGGGAGATTGCTCATCGACAGACAGGATGCCGGCGAAGTTCAAATAGCGATCCATCTGAACGATGCGATCGTTGTTAAAATCTGCCACGTAAATGTTGATGGTGAGATGGGCATCGATATCCGTGGGGGCATCGAACTGCTCACTGCCTCGCCCAAAACCTCCGACTTCTTTCAGAAATCGCCCGGAGGCATCGAATTCCATCACCCGATTGCGCCCGCGATCTACCACGAACAAAATACCTGCGGAGTTTAAATCCAGCGCCACCGCATCCTGAAATTTCCCGGAGGGCGTTTGCGAACCATCGAAAGTGGCAACAACTTCCCAGCGCTGCGAACCGGAAGCCTTTGCAGATGCTTCCTGCGCAGGCAGCGTTATAGCGCTCCAGAACATTCCCATA
>JALWDQ010000831.1:0-7612 GCA_027039625.1 Calditrichia bacterium
TCTTGCCCAGTTCACTGACTTCATTCCGTTTCCTGGCAAGGTAGCCATCTGCGTAATCCGAAAGTACAATCAGGATACTCATAATAAGCGAGGGAGTCAGTTGCCGATGAATAATAAAGTGATAGGTATAAATGCCCAATATCAAACGTAAAAAACTAATGAGATTCGAAAGTGTCCAGATCTTCCCCTTTTGAAATAGCAATTTGAAATCCATATTTATCTTTCCATTGTCTGCATTCAGATTGCGTCCTAATTGAACACGGGATAAAAAGGAAGCACGTAGAGCGGTTCGTAATCTCGGTAATACACAAATCCCGTTATGTAGGATAAAACTTCTCTTGGAACAGAGAACTTGAGCAGCGACGGTATAAGCTGCGCATCCATGTTACCGCTAAGTAATTTTTCGAAAATGGAACGACGCTTTGGGAAGACTTTAATCCGCACAGGATTTTTCAGGGGAATTCCCGCCATTTTTTTAGCTACCTGGATAGCTTCCACCAATCCTCCCAGTTTATCGACCAAACCGTTCTCCAACCCCTGTTGCCCTGTCCAGACGCGTCCCTGGGCAATAGCATCTATTTCTTCATAAGTTTTATGGCGACCTTGAGCGGCTTTGGTAACAAATATTCGGTAAAATTCATCGATGAATTGTTTCAAAAGTTGCCTTTGCTCGGGAGAGAAGGTTTGAGTTTCGGAAAAGAGGTTGGCATTTTTCCCCCGTAAAATTTCCTCTTTGGTAATCCCCAATTTCTGATAGAGTTTACCAAACGAGAATTTACCGGCAAACACTCCAATGCTTCCCACAATGGAACTGGGTTCGGCAACAATGGTATCGGCAGCCATGCTAATGTAATAGCCCCCGGAAGCCGCCACATCTCCCATGGATACCACCACGGGCTTTTTCTTTTTAGCCTCCACCACTTCTCGCCAGATAATATCCGAAGCCGTACCCGAACCTCCCGGACTATCGATGCGCATGACGATGGCTTTTACCGTTTTATCTTTTGCCGCTTTGCGAATTGCGTTAGCCATTGCTTCGGAAGTAATAACTCCATCCTGGGGAAGTTCGTCTCCCACACCAGAGACAATATTCCCTGAACCATAGATAAGGGCAATTGTGCCTTTGGGTTTAACGCCCAGGCTGGAAAAACGCACTTTTTTATACCGGGAATAATCCACTATTCGTAACGAACGTTTACCTTTTTTCTTCAGTCTGTCTTTAAATTCGTTGTAATAAAGTACCGTATCCACCAAATTTTTCTGAACAGCCTCTTCCACCGAAAACAATCCCTGGTCAATTAAACTGCGCACCGTGGGTATTTCCATGTTGCGACTCTGGGCAATGGTCTGCAGGTAACGTGGGTAAATGTCATCCAGCAATGAATTAATCACTTCGCGCTGGGCCGGGGACATTTTTTCCCGGGTGAACATATCGGGAGCATTTTTATATTTGCCGTGAGCGATAAAATCGGCCTCCACACCGATCTTGTTCAGCATATTCTTCACAAAATATGCTTTCCCGGATAAACCATTAATAAACAACGATGCCGTGGGCGAACCGAAAATGGTATCTGCCACCAGCGAAAGGTAATATTCCCGATTCCCTGCTACTTCGATATAAGCATAAACAGGTTTGCCGCTGGTTTTGAAATCATTCAGTACATCGCGTAATTCTTCTATCTTTGCCCATCCGATGGTGGTACCCATCGGCCTGATCACAATCCCTTTAATTTTGGGGTCAATTTTAGCTTTCCGGATGCAATTAATTAATCCGTCCATGGAAGGGACTTCTCCCACAAAAATTTTCCCGAAAGGAGAACTGGGTTCCCGATCGGGAATATCCCCGAAAATATTCAGTTCCAGATAACTGTTGCGAGAGATGGGAGGAGGCCCCTCGATAAAGCTGGAAAACATCGAATAGTAAAATATTCCTACAAATAAAACAATTAACCCAACCAAAAGAGTAATTTTCACCCAGCTTTTCATATTGTCCTCGATGTTTGAATTCGTTCTATTGTAAGCCGGTGAGCACCCCGGCAATGGTCGCGGTCATAAACGTTGCCAGAGAACCGCCCAGCACCGCCTTTAAACCAAAACGTGCCAGATCGGAACGGCGATTGGGAGCAATCCCACCAATACCTCCTATCTGAATAGCTATGGACGAAAAATTAGCAAAACCGCACAGCGCATAGGTAGAAATGATGCGTGCTTTTTCGGATAATAATCCACTGTGCACCATCTTGCCCAGATCAACATAAGCGATAAATTCATTAATTACAATTTTTTCGCCGATGAGGGAACCGACTTTTATAGCATCGTGCCATGGGACACCAATGATCCAGGAAAGTGGAGACAGCGCGTAACCCAGGATCAAATTCAAATTCAACGGTTTACCAATGAGTGCATTTAAACCGGTCAGGCTTCCCAGCCCTTCCAGAATGTAGTTAATCATTGCAATCAGAGCGATAAAAGCCAGTAACATGGCGGCAACGTTTAGGGCCAGCTTCAAGCCGTCTGCAGCACCGGTTGCGGCGGCATCAATTACATTGGCTGCCGTGCGCTCGATGCGTAATTTAACTTCGCCTTTAGTTTCCGATTCTTCTGTTTCGGGATACAGAATTTTAGCAATCACCATAGTTGCCGGTGCGGCCATAATACTGGCGCCCAACAGATGTTTGGCATAAAACACCTGCATTTGGGGATCGCTTCCGCCCAGGATATTCACATAGGCTGCCAGCACGCCCCCGGCAATGGTGGCCATTCCCCCAATCATTAACGTCAGCAACTCCGATTGGGTCATACTTGGAACATAGGGACGCACCACCAGTGGCGCCTCGGTTTGACCGATAAACACATTGGCTGCCACCGAGAGGGATTCCGCGCCGCTAACCCGCATCGCCTTTGCCATCACCCATGCCATCCCCTGCACAATTCTTTGCATGATGCCCAGATGGTACAATACACTCATTAACGAAGAGAAGAAAATAATGGTGGGTAAAACCTGAAAGGCAAAAATAAATCCAAATCCTTTATTCTGCAAATCCGCGGGGAATACCTTCTCAAAATCGCTCTGGGAAGAGAGAACCCCAAATACGAATCTGGCCCCGTCGAAAGTAAAATTGATCACCGTTACAAAAAAAGTGCTGATGGCTTCGAAGACCTCTTCACCCCCGGGAAGAAATATTTTTTGATCCTGAAACAGGGAATAAATAAAAATCCCCATAAAAATGAGAGTGATTAAAAACATTGAGACAGGAAGGATTTTTACCTTCCAGTTCTCGGCTACCAAACGATGTTTTAAACGGAAAGTAATGTACCCGGTGATTAAGGTAAAAATCAGAAAAGTAACCGCTCGGGAGAGGTAAAATCCCGGAACCAGCAGAACAAACACAGCAAAAATCAATTGCAGGGCAATCCCTGTACTCACCAAACGCCAATCGATCGCTCGGCGATTAACGGAAAATAAATAGGCAATTCCAATCAGCACCGCCAGACCGAACACACCAAACAACAAATCCGCTATCATCCTTTTTTCTCCTTGGCCTTTTTCTCCGGAATCGTTTTCACAATGATTTTTTCCTCTTCTTCCTCCTCCCTGGGGGGTTCAAAACAATTTCGGCATCGCGCTTCGTAAATATCGGCAGCACCCACCACCACCTGCCCCTTTTTATTTACCGTTCGCTGGGTAAAATTGGCAGGATTACCGCAAACGACGCAGATGGCATGTGTTTTGGTAATGTATTCGGCAATAGCCAGAAGTTGCGGAATGGGTTCAAACGGTTTTCCGCGATAATCCATATCCAGACCGGCTACGATAACCCGCTTCCCCATATTGGCTAATTTCTGGCAGACCTCTACTAGATCATTGTCAAAAAATTGTGCTTCGTCGATGCCCACCACCTGTGCTTCCAGCGAGTTTTCCAGGATTTCCCAGGCGTTTTCCACCACATGGGAAGGAATTTTCAGTTCACTGTGAGAAACGATATGGTCTTCGCTGTACCGATTATCGATTTTGGGTTTGAATACCGCAACTTTCTGGCGAGCGATGATGGCACGCCGAATCCGTCGTATTAGCTCTTCCGTCTTACCACTGAACATGCTTCCGCAAATCACTTCAATCCAGCCTACATTACGATGCACAATCGGTAACATTCATACCTCCATTTACCTTAACCCTGTAAATTTGCTTCGAGGGTGTTATGCTATTTGCTTTTTGCTCCTGTTTGCTCCTGGTAATCTGTTTCGGATTCTGCCAGCAGTTTCTCGATTTTGGATTTAATGATATCGATGGCAATGACATTTTTACCACCGTGAGGAATGATAATATCGGCATACCGTTTGGATGGCTCTACAAACTGCATGTACATGGGACGCACCGTTTCCTGGTACTGTTTAATGACCGAATCCACACTTCTCCCCCGCTCTTTAATATCGCGCTGCAACCGGCGAATGAAACAGATATCTGGCGGCGTGTCGATGAAGATTCGGATATCCATCAGTTCGCGAATTTCCGGAATTGCCAACAGTAAAATTCCTTCCAGGATGATGATTTCGTGCGGACCAACCCGCCGGGTTTCTTTTTTACGGGAATGGGTGGTGAAATCGTACATGGGATGCTCGATGCTTTTCCCGGCCAGCAGGAGCTTGAGGTGTTCGATGAGTAAATCGTGGTCGAAGGCGTCCGGATGGTCGAAATTGAATTTGGCTCTCTCCTCCAGAGGTAAATGGGAGAGGTCTTTGTAATAGGAATCTTCCTGGATAATAACCACTTTATCGGAACCTAACAATTCGTAAAGCGTGTTTGCCACAAGGGTTTTACCCGAACCGCTGGCCCCCGAAATACCGATTAATATGCCTCTTTTTTTCATTATACTGTAAATGTTTTTCTTTTACTTTTTTAATTCACTGAAAATACAAAAAAGCATTGAAGAAATGCAAGATGTAAAAATTTCGGTAAATCGGCTCTTTGCAGCAATTTGTACTGGAAGTTTGGGGAGTTTAACCTACAATATGCTTCCGGGAAAGTAAAAGATAGAGAAAAAAGGGTCCTCCAATAATGGCGGTAATGATACCGACGGGAATATCGATGGGTGCCAGCATAGTACGCGCCAGTGTATCGCAGAGTACCAAAAAACCTCCACCAGCAAATAAGGCTGCGGGTAGTAAATAGCGGTGGTCAGGTCCAATGAGCAAGCGCATTAGATGAGGAACAATGAGCCCCACAAAACCAATGGGACCGGTAAACGCCACCACCATTCCTGTAATTAAGGATGCCAGCAAGAAGCTCCATCCCTGCACAGTTCCCACCCGAACTCCTTTGCTCATCGCCGCTTCTTCGGAGAGGCTAATCAAATTAAACATGCGGGACATTCCCACCAGGACGAGCACGCTTCCGAACCAGAAAGGCAGTAAACGAAGCACGTTTTTCATCTCCACCACATCCAGCCCACCCATCATCCAGCGAATCATTTGGTGGGTTTCGGTGAAATCCGCCAGAAAATGCACGACCAGCACCAGCGCGCTGAAGAAGTAACTTACCGTAACGCCAGCCAGAATCATGGTATATACGGAAATGCGTTGTTGGCGACGCGCAAGTAAAAACACCAGCGCCACGGTACCCAGACTCCCCATAAACGCCGCCACCTGAACAGTTGAGAAGCCACCTATCCGGAGCACCAGACCGGTTTTTATGGCGAGTACCGCTCCCAGTGTACCGCCACTGGACACCCCCAGCGTGTAGGGAGTCGCCAGGGGATTACGAAGCAGCGCTTGAAAAACCACTCCCACCAGGGACAAAGAAGCTCCGGCAATTGCTGCCATAATCACACGCGGTAGTCGCACCCGAAAAAAAATGAGACCGTCTGTGGTTGTTGTACCATGTAAATGTGCCAACACTGCCTGTAAATGGAGGGATTCGCTCCCCACAAAAGGGACAATGATAATTGTACTGATTAAAAAAAGAACGCTTCCCGCTAAAATTGTTTTCTTTTTCAAATTTTAACCCATCTTACTGTGCCCTGAAGAAATTCCATCAAATTTAGAGTCCCGGTGGGTTTTAAGCAAATTTTATATTTTCTGGTTGTACAATTGATTATTGGTTCTTACGGAATTTGAGTACATGACTTTAAAAAAATAAAAGGACATGGTAGCTTAGTTAATAAAAGTATGTAACAATAAATGAAAGGAAGCCACCATGTCCATAACTTTAATTTATCATCTTTTTGGTATAAGAGCAAAGTACAAATATATCCGGCATGAATACAAAAAAGGAGCTATTTATTTTACGATAGAACGCCCATTGGATGCATGTAGATGTGTCTATTGTGGTAGTAAGCGAATCAGGAGTCGAGGTAAAAAAGAGAGGATATTAAGAAATGTACCGGTCCCGTAGGGCTCCGTTCGGATCGGTAGAAAGCGCACCTATATTAAAGTGCATTTAAAGCGTTTAGAATGTTTGGAATGTGGTAAGATACTCCAGGAAGAAATTCCATTTGCAGACAGGAAGAAGAGTTACACCCGAGCTTTTGCAAGGTATGTGTTAGATCTATCCAGAGAGATGAGTATTAAAGCCCTAGCGGAGCATTTATCTGTAAGCTGGGATTTGATTAAGGAGATTCAGAAGCACCACCTAAAGAAAAAATATCGGAAGCTCAAGGCGAAGAGACTACGTTTTTTAGCTATTGATGAAATATCCACTCATAAGGGTCACAAATATTTAACCACAGTTATGGATTTAGAAAGTGGTGCGGTCGTTTATGTTGGTCGGGGTCGTAAAAGCTCCAGTTTAGATGGTTTTTGGCGTAGATTAGGTCGTTACAAAAAGAATATAGAGGCTGTTGCAATGGATATGTGGCCAGCCTACATCGATGCAGTAACCAGGCATTTACCGAATGCCAAGCTCATTCATGATCATTTTCATATCCGCAGGATCTGTATCAGATCGTAAGAATGTTCAATGAAAAGTTGAGTGAGTTAAGGCGTCAATTACACAGAGAAACTAAGGATTTAATGAAAAAAGAGGTATTAAAAGGTACACGGTGGTTACTGTTAAAAAACAGTTCAAATCTTGAGGTAGTGTAACAAATTTTGTGTAAATAGAAATAGCAGGAAAGGGAGGGAGCCCGTAGGGCGACCGACCTTTCCTACTGGTTATCCCGTTTTAACCTCCCCAAAGAGCTGTTTCTCTCTTGTGTAAAATGCATTTTGATCGTATAATTTAAATTTTTTACACAGGAGGAATTATCATGAAGCTTGACCAGGCTATTATCAAACAAATGGAAAAAGACATGGATAATGTTAAGACGGTTGATGATTTGTTTGCTAAAAACGGATTGATCGCCAATATGCTCAAAGGGCTCATGGAACAGATTCTGAAAGAAGAGTTAAGCATCCATCTGGGCTACGAGAAATATGAATCTAAAGGTCGTGGGAGTGGCAACAGTCGCAATGGCAGTTCTAAAAAGCGGTTAAAAAGCGATTATGGGGATATTGAACTTGATATACCCCGTGACCGCAATGGTGAATTTGAGCCTTTATTGATTCAAAAATACCAAAAAGAATCTGGCGATTTAGAAACCAAAATTATTTCTATGTATGCTAAGGGGATGAGTAC
>JALWDQ010000832.1:0-2459 GCA_027039625.1 Calditrichia bacterium
CGCTCCACCCTGCTGGTAAATATCTCGAATTAAATGGGCATTGAGGCGACCCTGCTCCTGCTCCGTATGCCCACCCTGATGAAATCCGTTGGGGTCATAATGGCTATTCCCCCGGCTGGAGGGAACGCCAAATTCGGCAATCACCAGTGGAATATCCGGTAGGTATTGCTTCAGGTGATGCAAATATCCGGCGTAGTGGCACTCCCCGTGCTCCGTTTGGAAATGGCGGTAACGGTAATCATTGTACACAAAATCCGGATAGTAAGGATAAGCATGGTAACTGGCGAATAAACCGGCCTGGTTCTGGGGGGTGACGTAAATATGCCGAAAATCCAGTGACAACAGATCGTTGTCATACTCCCGTACCCGGGGACTCTCGATGAATTCCGAATTATGGTACATGGGATCCAGCGGGAGCCAGTTCACAAAGGAGAGAGGATGCTGGTAATGGTAGGTAATGGTTTCGTACTTCATGGTAAAATCCATCATCTCTGCCAGCCACACTTCCATGGGACTCCCCTGGGGTACGGAGAAAAAAAATCCGTTGTAGCGGGTGCGATCGAGGTTCAAAGCATTATGTTCGCGCACCGTTTTGGGCTCCCACTCACGTCCCAGAATAAAACCGATGGTGTAAGCGGAGACATCTCTGTTGTAATGCCCGCTGGCGTGTCCCGGGCGCTCCGGTAATTCTGCCCGTCCAAATACCACATCGATGGCATCTTTAATCTCCTTCTGAAACCGGCGCAGGTAATCCGGACGGTAATAATTTCCATCCTCCGGTAAATCCGCCCAGATTCCCTGTAACAGGTAAACCGGCTGGTGGGAATTCAAAAAATTGTAGCGGGAGAGCGCCTGATAGAATTCCGGCGGCAGAATGGTGTACACCCGCACCACATTGGCGCCCATTTGCCCGATAAGCTCCAGCCAGCGGTAATAGTCCTGGTAGCTGGCAGCAAATTCTGCCGGGAAATGCCCGGGCAATGCCACCCCCAGATTCACCCCTTTTAAGAAGAGCGGTTCCCAGTGCCAGCCATCGCCCGGTTTTTGTCCCATTCCGGGATGCATGTGGTAAATTTCCAGATAATCTCCCCGAGCACGGGCATTGAGCTGTACCTCCGGTTGCAAACGAACAATATCCTGAAGGGTCAGGTTCTCGGGAATAATCTCTTTGGGTGGAATTTCCACCACTACCCGCCGCTTTTCGCGAATGACCTCTTCTATCTTAAACAACCCGTAAACCGTGCTCGAAAACAAAACAAAGAGAATCAGGATGACCAGAAGTTTCCGTAACATTTACAACCTCACCTTCAACGCCAATTGACCGGTTAAATTCTCGTAATAGGGATTGTGAAAATAAGAAAGGTTAATCCCAATACCCCAGTGCGTCAGTAAGAATCCGCCTTCCAGGCTTGCCACGGTTTGATCGACCTGATCGCTGTTGCTGCCAAACATCCCCTCTCCATACAGATAGAGCATCTTCCATTCGCGGTAAAAACTGGCTCCCAGGCTGTAAGCCACCAATTGCTGAGGTGTGTAATGATAGGGAGACACGTACTGGTGGTCTGAATAATTATAGCCCAGGATGAGGTGAAAGGTGAAGGGTTTGTAAAGCAGCACGCGCAGGGAGGCAGAAGTTAACAGACGACGGTTGTCCTTCACCGTAAGCAAACCATTTTCGTCGTACACCCGATCCTGCAAAATTTCCCCCAGCCGAACATTCCCGGACAGGGTGAAACGCCACCAGCGATAACGGAGCGCTGTTTGCAGCGAGCGGGCAAAGAGATCTTCCCAGGCGTAAAAGAAGTGGTAATTTCCTGTGAGGTAAAGGCGCAAATGCGAGTTTACATCCAGCCTGCCGCCCACTTCCAGATCCTTTAATTCCTGATCCAGAAAGCTGTAATCGACCCGTGCCTTCCACTGGCTGGAAGCGCCATGCCAGCTCAGTGCGACGCTCTGCTGGTCGTAATCCCGAAAAGACCGGGTGTTGCTGGCGGGGAGAAAACGTTCCAGAAACAACCGACTGTTGCGCACCTGCACTTCCCAGCGGTCGTTCAGGCGCTTGCCATAGCGCAATTCCATGCGGTAACTCTGGTAATCGATGAATTCTTCCGCTTCCTGAATGGCGGTACCGGAAGAGGCAATGCGCCACCCCACCTCCTGTTCTATCTGGCGTAATTTCTGTTGATATTCCGGGTTGGTGGGATCCAGCTGCTGTGCCCGGGCATAATAGCGCAGCGCTCGAAAGGGTTGATCCTGCCACCAGGCCAGCTTGCCCAATCCTGCCCAGCTCTCGGCGTAAGTGGGATCAATCTCATTAATCCGCAAATATGCTTCCCGGGCTTCTTTGAGCCTGTCCGCAGCAATGTAAATTCGGGCCAATCGAAAATAAGATTGGACATTTTCCGGGAGGAAATGGGCTGCTTTTCGGGCACACCATTCGGCCTGTTTCAATTCCCCCT
>JALWDQ010000833.1:0-2457 GCA_027039625.1 Calditrichia bacterium
ATGTACATCAAGCCACCGGCCTGGCGCACCAGCTCCTCGATACGGCTCACATTGCGCTCGAAAATGCCCAGGGTACTGGGATTGGTGAGCATGATTCCGGCGACATTTTCATCCAGCTTGGATTTCAGATCTTCCAGATCCACCAGCCCGTTTTCATCGCTTTTCACTTCCACCGCCTGCATCCCAGCAATGGTTACCGAGGCCGGATTGGTGCCGTGGGCGGAATCCGGAACCAGCATCTTCGTGCGATGGGCGTCCCCTCGATGCAGATGGTACTTGCGAATCATCATGCAGCCGGTGAGTTCCCCATGGGCACCGGCAGCCGGTTGCAGGGTAATATCTGCCATCCCGGAAATCTCTTTCAGCATCTCCTGCATCTCGTACAGCAACTGAAGTGCTCCCTGAATGGAATCCTCCGGTTGCAGAGGATGCAACCCAGCCCATCCAGGCGAGGCCGCAATATCTTCGTTAATCTTGGGATTGTACTTCATGGTGCAGGAACCCAGGGGATAGAATCCCTTATCCACATGATGGTTCAGCACGGAAATATTCACGAAATGGCGAAGCACTTCGTTCTCTCCCACTTCCGGTAAATCCGCCTGCTCGGTTCGCTGTAAATCTGCGGGAATCCACTGCTCCAGCGGTTTTTCTTCCACATCCGATTTCGGCAAATAATTCCGTTGAATTTCACCTTTATCCAGTTCAAAAATCACTTTTCGGTACATGGGTGTTTCTCCGGGGTTTACTCATTTTCCATTCGGGAATAACGCACCGTAATATTGCGTCCCCTGGCTTTTGCCTGGTTGAGGGCTTTTTCCACCATTTCCAGCGCCGCCTGGGGCGTTTCCACCTGAAACGGATCAATCTCCACCAATCCTGCGCTTACCGTAATGTGGCGATAATCCTGTTTGCGCCGGGGAGAGAGTTTCTTCAACTCGTAAAAATCCTGGTCGAAGAAGCTGGTTTGCTCCACGGCAGAGCGAATGCGTTCCGCTTCGTAATAGGCGCCCATCTCATCCGTGTGGGGCAGCAGCACTACAAAGCGATTGCTTCCCACCCGGAACACCACATCGGTATTGCGGGTGTTGTTGAGGATGACGTTAGCAATGCGCATCAGGATGTAGTCTCCGGTTTGTTCGCCAAACACCTCGTTTATTTTCCGGAAGAAATCCACATCCAGCATCACCAGCGAAATTTCGTTGCGATAGCGCCGGGCACGATGGAGCTCCTCATGCAGCCGCTTCTCCAGAAACGCTGCGTTGTACACCCCGGTGGTTACATCGGTAATTTGCCCGGCTTCCAGCTCGCTGGTTTTCCGTCGTAATTCCTCCAGTTCCTTGAAAATACTTCCCTGCTCTTCCATGAGCTTCTTATTTTTGCGGCGCAGATTTTCGATGAGCTCCTGTTTATGCAGAATGGATTTTACTTTTGCCACCAGCTCTTTGGCGTTAAAGGGCTTGATGATGTAATCATCCGCTCCCAATTCCAGCCCCATCACCTTGTGCTCGTCTTCGGTGTAATTGGCCGAGAGGAAAATAACGGGAATTTCTTTGGTTTTGGGGTTGGATTTCAGAATTTTGCAGGCCTCAAATCCGTTCATCACCGGCATCAGAGCATCCAGAATGATGATATCCGGCTGTTCCTTTTCTGCCGTCTCAATTCCCTCCTTCCCATTGGTTGCCTTCACCACATCAAATTCATAAAACCGGAACAAATGTTCCAGGGTTTCCAGCATATCCTCATTATCATCGACTAACAAAATTTTTGGCATATCCCAACCCGACTTATAGGTTCTTTAACGCCTGAACAAAGCGGTCCATTTCCTCCCTGGTTCGTTTTTCGGTAACGGCGATGAGCAATCCTTCGCCCATGCCCATATCAGAGAGAGAGATTCCGGCGAAAATGCCCTGCCGGGACAACTGCTCGATAATCTTTCCGGCGGGGAGTGGTGTATTCACAACAAATTCTTTGAAGAAGGGAGCGGAGAATTTCATCTCATATCCGGGGAGGCGGGTAATTTGTTCTGCCAGGTAATGGCTTTTCTGCACACTTAATTCGGCCACCCGCCGCAATCCGTTTTTCCCCATCAGGGAGAGGTACACCAGTGCGGCCAGAGCGCAGAGCTGGGAGTTGGTGCAGATGTTACTGGTGGCTTTTTCCCGCCGGATGTGCTGTTCGCGGGTTTGCAGGGTGGTCACAAATGCCGTGCGTCCCTCCACATCGGTGGTCATTGCCACAATGCGACCGGGCATTTTGCGGATGAGCGCTTTGCGTGAGGCAAAAATTCCCAGATAGGGGCCACCCAGATTCAGGGGATTTCCCAGCGCCTGCCCTTCGCCCACCACAATATCCGCTCCGTACTCGCCAGGCGTTTTCAGCAGCGCCAGCGAGATGGGATCCACATGCATAATGAAAAGCGCTTTCTTTTCGTGAATAGCCTCGGCCAGCCCCCGGGGA
>JALWDQ010000834.1:0-2454 GCA_027039625.1 Calditrichia bacterium
CAAAAAAGAGCATTAGTAAGGAGAGAAAAACACTGACCATAGCCGTAGGATGCGACGTGCCCAACCAGAAGGTAAGCAGAGCAATGATTAACCAGCTTACTCCCCGGGTGGCAATGGCCAGTTGCACAAATATCTTTTTACGGGGATACCGCTGAACAAACCAGCCTGCAAATGGTTGCGGCAAAATGGTTCCCACCCGATAGGCGGTAAAAAGCAACCCTGACAAGAAATTGGAGCTGGTAAGCAGAAAGATAAAACTGGTTTGTACGGTAGTAATCTGGGTAAAGGCATTTGCCACACTCAGAAAAATGCCATGCAAAAAGAAGCCCTGAATACCGCGCACCAGAATTTCGTTATTAGCCTGCTTGCCCAACCATTTTCTCAACCAGCGTTTTATCATCGCTTCCCCGAATGCAATTTACATAGATTGGATTACTCATCCTGGAAAGAGATACGCAACATTTGAAAAATTGGCCATTGAGTTTATCGCCCAAATGCGTTTCCCTTTAATAAGATTGCTTCCGATTTCCCCGTGAATCGCTTGCTTTTTTCCCGGGAACATCCTATTTTGCAGTCAAAAAGGGATGCCCGAATGATTGACTTTCGCAGCGATACCATCACGCGTCCGACTCCGGAAATGCGACAGGTTATGGCTCAGGCAGAAGTGGGAGACGATGTGTTTGGCGACGATCCCACGGTAAATCGCCTGCAGGAGATGATATCAGAAATGTGCGGGAAACAGGCTGCATTGTTTGTCCCCAGCGGCACCATGGGCAATCAGGTGTCCCTAAAAACCCACACTGTTCCCGGCGACGAGATTATCGTTGAGCGCAACGCTCACATTTTTAATTACGAATGCGGTTCTCCCGGAATGCTCTCCGGAGTCCAGGTTTACCCCATTGAAGGCCACAAAGGTGTGATTACAGCCGAGCAGATTGCAGCGGCGATACGTCCCAACAACATTCACCACCCCACCACCCGTTTAATTTGTCTGGAGAACACTCACAATCGAGCCGGTGGAACAATTTTCCCCCTTGCAGAGATTCAACGCATCCACGCGCTGGCACGGGAGCATAATATAGCTTTGCATCTGGATGGTGCCCGACTATGGAATGCTTCCGTGGCGACAGGCATCCCGTTAAAAGAATACTGCCGGTATTTCGATTCCGTACAACTGTGCTTTTCCAAAGGCCTGGGCGCTCCCATCGGTTCCATTATTGTGGGGGATGCGGATTTTATCGATCGGGCACGCTATTTTCGCAAAGCCTTTGGCGGTGGTATGCGTCAGGTGGGTATTCTGGCGGCAGGAGCCATGTACGCTGTGGAGCATCATTTCCGGCGATTAGCCGAAGACCATCGGCGGGCACGACGCCTGGCCGAAGCCATCGCCGAACTCCCCGGCATCTCCATCGATCTCGATACGGTTCAAACCAATATCGTCATTTTCGACCTTAGCAAGGCTCCCCTTTCTGCGGAAGAATTCGTGCAGAAACTTCGGGATCAACATATTTTGATGATCCATTTTGGTGCTGCAAAAATTCGTGCCGTAACCCATTTGCACATCACCGATGAAGACATCGAAACAACCATCTCTACCATGCACCGGATTTTAACATCCTGATAATCTGAACCAGAAAAAAGAGAACAAGTATGATCGAGCAAAGGAAATTTTTGCCTATGCATGATGCATTCGCTATGTGCCAGGAAAAGGACTGTAACTCAGGATTCACGAAAAAGACGAAAACGCTATGAACATTGTTATTGTTGGTGCCGGAGAAGTGGGTTTTCATCTGGCCAGACGACTTATTGAAAACAATCACAATATTACCATTCTGGAAGCTGACGCAGAAAAAGCCCGTCGCGCCGAGGAACAACTGGATGCCATGGTGGTCGTTGGTTCCGGCTCCAGTTGGGCGGATTTACAGCGGGCCAATATTACCCAGGCCGATATTCTGGCTGCATTAAGCAATGTGGACGAGGTCAATTTGCTGGCCTGCATGTACGCCCGGAAAGTGAATGTGCCCCACAAAATAGCCCGGGTACGCAATCCCGAATTCACCGCTCCAGATTTTATTTTATCTCACCAGGAGATGGGTGTGGATTTGTTGATTCATCCCGAGAAGGAAACGGCGGATGCCATCGTGCGCCTCATTCGCCAGAGCAGCGCTACCGATGTGATTGAATTTGCCGGGGGACAAATTCAGTTGCTGGGTATTCGCCTGGAGCAGAATTCTCCCATCCTGCGTCGTCCGCTCAAAGAAATCTGGCAGGAATACAACGACATCCCCGCCCGATTTGTGGCAATTAAACGCAAAGAACACACCATCATTCCTTCGGGAGAGGATGTCCTGGCTCCCGGCGACCAGACCTTCGTCATTTGCGACCGCAATGCCATCCCCACCGTGTTGAAAATTACCGGGAAAGAGAACGTTCGCATCCAGAACATCATGATCC
>JALWDQ010000835.1:0-2453 GCA_027039625.1 Calditrichia bacterium
GTGCCGGTCATTTTGCTTTCGCCGGCCTTCTCGGAAAAAGTGTTTGGGGATTGGATCGAGAAGAATTACCAATCCAACCTTAAAAAATTGCGCAAATGGTTGGGGAAGAAGCACAAAAAAAGCTTTGCCTGGGAGGGGAAAGCTTTCCCCGATTTTACCTGGAATATTCAAATCGTGAAAAAAGGGGAGGATGTGCGGCAATGTCGCAATGTTCTGGCGATATTGCCCGGCAGAAATCCCCAACTGCGCCAGGAGTACATTCTGATTGGTTCCCATTACGATCATGAAGGGGTGCGGGAAGACGGGATTTATCGAGGAGCCGACGATAACGCTTCGGGAGATGTGGCCAATTTAAGTGTCGCACGGGCGTATGCGCATCTTCCCGAAAGCAAACGACCGGAACGCAGTATTCTATTTGCTTTCTGGGATGCGGAAGAGAAGGGGATGCTGGGCAGCCTCTATTTCACCGATCACCCACCCATTCCCTTAAACCAGATTAAAACAGTCATCAACATGGATATGGTGGGGCGAGATGCTTCCTTTAGTTTTATGGCACTGCGGAGACCCATGAAAGATGAGGATGCCGAAAATAAGGTGATGTTGCTTTATTCCGCCCAAACTCCCGCGATGAAGAAACTGGCCCAGGAAGCAAACCCGCCGGTCAATCTTCACCTGATGTTCGATCCCAATGTGTACTTCACCAGCGGAAGCGACCACGCTAATTTTCAGCCTCATGGTATTCCGGTGGTGTACTATTTCACCGGTTTCCATACCGATTACACCAGTCCCCGGGATACGCCCGACAAAATCGATTACCGCAAGCTGGCGAAAATCGCCCGTCATATCGCCAATTTTTCTTACCATCTGGCTAATTTAAAAGAATTTCCGCGCTTCGATAAATCGATTCTCACGGCACCCGAAGGAGATTTTAGAAGGTAAAGCGAAAAAGGAGAAGCTATGTTGGATTTAACCAGTTACAAGCAACGTGTGTACATCGAAGATATTCACCGGTATCTGGATCAGGAAGTGATTATTGCCGGTTGGCTCTATAATAAACGCACCAGCGGGAAAATTCAGTTTTTACTGGTGCGGGACGGCACAAACATCATTCAATGTGTGGTGAGTAAGAACGATGTTCCGGAAGAAATTTTTGAACTGTACGATAAAATGGGGCTGGAGTCCTCACTGATTGTGAAGGGCTGGGTACGGGAAGACAAGCGCTCGCCTCTGGGGTACGAGCTGCACGTGACAGATATGCGGTTGGTCCAGGCGGCGGTGGATTACCCCATTACCAAAAAAGAGCACGGCATCGATTTCTTGATGGATCATCGGCATCTCTGGCTGCGCAGCCGCAAGCAGTTCGCAATTTTGCGAATTCGGCACGAAATTATTTCCGCTATTCGCGATTTTTTCAACGAACGGCATTTTATTCTGGTGGATGCTCCCATTTTTACTCCCGCTGCCTGCGAAGGAACCACCACACTGTTCGAAACGGATTATTTTGGCGATAAAGCCTATCTAACCCAGAGTGGGCAGTTGTATGCCGAAGCTGCTGCCATGGCATTTGGTAAGGTGTACACTTTTGGCCCTACTTTCCGGGCGGAGAAATCCAAAACGCGGCGGCATCTCACCGAATTCTGGATGGTGGAACCCGAGGTTGCTTATTTTGATCTGGATGATGATATGAAGCTGGCGGAAGAATTCATTAGCTACATTGTGCAGCGCGTGCTAAAAAACCGGAAGATGGAGCTGGATATTCTGGAACGGGATACCAGCCGTCTGGAAAAAGTGATTCCGCCTTTCCCCAAAATCACTTACACCGAAGCGGTGGAGATTTTAAAGAAGAATGGTGTGGATTTCCCCTGGGGTGATGATTTTGGGGGTGGAGATGAAACCATCATCTCCGAGCAATTTGAAAAACCGGTGATTGTGCATCGTTATCCGGCGCAGGTAAAAGCATTTTACATGAAGCGCGATCCCGAAAATGATGCTCTGGCACTGGCTATGGATGTGCTGGCCCCGGAAGGATATGGGGAAATCATTGGCGGAAGCCAGCGCGAAGATGATTACGACACCCTGGTGAAACGCATCAAAGAGCACAATTTACCCATGGACGCTTTTACCTGGTATCTGGATTTGCGAAAATACGGAAGCGTACCTCACTCCGGTTTCGGGCTGGGAATTGAGCGGACTGTAGCCTGGATTACTGGCGTGCACCACATTCGCGAAACCATTCCTTTCCCCCGCACTATCTATCGCCTAACCCCTTAAACAATCCGAGAAATTCAGAAAAAACAAAGCCCTTCTTCCGTATCCGGAGGAAGGGCTTTTGGTGTTTAGAGGGAAAATAAAATTTTTTTGACGTGATTGGTTATTTGAGCAATCTACTAATTCATTTCGCTCAGTTTTAACCCGAGTTTGACAGTTGTTTTTTAATAAATATCTGTTTATAC
>JALWDQ010000836.1:0-2452 GCA_027039625.1 Calditrichia bacterium
TCCGATCTTCCAGTTCTTTGCGATTAATCACTTCTGCCCCATCGGGTTTATTATGTTCGGGAGTTGGCTTCTCTTCTTTAGCGGGTTGTTGTTGGGCCGGGAACAGTTTTTCAAAAATATCGAACAACTGTTCATATTTGAATGGTTTGGAAAGATATTCATCCATCCCGGCAGTTAAGCACCGCTTCCGTTCCGCATCACCAGAATGGGCCGTTAAGGCCACAATGGGAGTGTGAATTTGCATCTCTTTCTCAACTTCTCGAATAGCCTGCGTGGCTTTAAATCCATCCATTACAGGCATTTGCACATCCATTAAAATGACATCGTAAGGTTCGGCATTTAGAGCTTCCTTCCACAATTCGAAGGCTACTTTTCCGTTTTCGGCTACCGTTACCTGGTGGCCCAAACGTTCCACCAATCGTGCGGAAACTTTTTGGTTTACCGGATTATCTTCTGCCAGGAGGACCTTCAGGTGCACGCGATTGGCTCGCAGGGTATGGCGCGTGACCAGAGACACCGTTCCGGCATCTTTCACGTTGCTCATCACTGCCAGAATGCTCCGGTAAAGTTCATTCTGGCGCATGGGTTTGGTGAGGTAGCCATTAATTCCAATCTGGCGGCAGCGCACAGCATCGCCCCGTTGCCCGGATGATGTGAGCAACAGAATAGGCACCTGCTGGTATTTTTCCTGTTGACGAATTTTTTCTGCCAGTTCAAACCCGTTCATACCGGGCATTTGCATATCGGTAATAATCAATTGAAAATCCTGCACATTCTGGTAACCATGCTCCAGAATCTCCAGCGCCTGGAATCCATCGGAAGCCAGCACCGGAATCATTCCCCAGTTTTCCAGGATTTCTTTGAAAATAGTACGATTGGTTTCGTTATCGTCCACCACCAGCACGTGCAGGCCGTAGAGTTTCTGCGGGTCGTAGTTGGGAATCATGGGTTGGGGATTTTTCTGCACGTCGAACCAGGCTGTAAAATGGAAGGTGGTCCCCGGTCCGCCGTAATTGGGACGGTGGTTGGTGGGGCTTTCCACCCAGATGCGACCGCCCATCATATCCACCAGTTGCTGACTGATAGCCAGTCCCAGACCGGTACCGCCATATTTGCGGGTCGTGGAACCATCGGCCTGGCGAAACGCCTCAAAGATAACCTGGTGTTTCTCCGGGGGAATTCCAATACCGGTATCGGCCACCTCAAAATGCAATTTAACCCGATCTTTCTCCTGTTTTTCCAGATATACCCGAATTACGATTTCCCCTTCTTCGGTAAATTTAAGAGCATTCCCCACCAGATTCACAATAATCTGGCGCAAACGCCCGGGATCGCCAATAATGGCGTCGGGAACATCGGATTTGACATGATAGGCAATCTCCAATCCTTTGTTATGCGCCCGGAAAGCCAGCGTATTCAAAATATCCGCAATCGTATCCCGCAAATTAAAATCGATGGGATCCAGTTCCAGGCGTCCCGCTTCAATCTTGGAAAAATCCAGAATATCGTTGATTAAACTGAGCAGCGCATCTCCGGAAGATTTGATGATGGAAACAAACTCCCGCTGTTCCTGGGTGAGATCGGTATCCGAAAGGAGTTCAGACATTCCGATAATACCGTTCAGGGGAGTGCGAATTTCGTGGCTCATGTTGGCCAGGAACTGGCTGCGCACTTCCATTGCTTCGTGGGCTTTTTGTTTGGCGACTTCCAGTTCCCGGATGGTCTGGGAAAGCATCCGGGCATGTTCCTCCAGCGTCATTCGGGTTGCTTCTAAATCGTCGGCATAGCGCTGGAGCGATTCTTCCACCAATTGGCGCTTCACAAAACCTCCAATCGCCGCTGCCATCATCAAAAGCACATTCTCCTCGGTCTGAGTCCATTCCCGCTCGCTGGTATGTTCAATAAATCCCACACTACCCCAGAACGAACCATCAAAAATAACCGGAACAATGATGATCGATTGAATTTTTCGTTTGCGCAGAATGACCTGCTCCCGCTGGGGAAATTCTTTGGTGTTACCGCGGACTACTTTTCCCTGAGACAGACGCTGGTACCACCCTTCCAATCCCAGACTCCGGTACGAAAGATTCTGGGTTACCGACATAAACGAAGGAAAATTGAGTTCGGGTCGCATCCATTCGTAACGCAAGTTGGCAAACACTTCATCATTTAAATAATCGAAACTGTTTTCGAACACACAAATATGATCCACTCCCACAGCTTCGCCCAGATGCTGAAGCACCTGCCGGAACGCTTCATCCATATCAGAGATAGTGAGCAAAATATTCATGGATTCTGCCATGGACTGAAACAGGCGATGTTGAATTTCCTTTTCGTGCTCTATCGCCCGCTGGTTGGTTACCTCTATCCCCGTCCCAATCACAAATTCGATTTCCCCGGCTTCATTTTTCGTTACATTATTCGACCAGGCAATAAACTTGCGGCTTCCATC
>JALWDQ010000837.1:0-2450 GCA_027039625.1 Calditrichia bacterium
CTCTCGGACTGTACCGTTTTTAAACTTCGTTATTTCGTAAGCTACAACCGTAAAATTCAGAACCTCCACGAAATTGCCCCCATTTTGGCCAAAAATGCGGGAGGTTCTGAATGGTGATCAAAATATAGGGTATTTTTAGCATAAAAACCATATTTTTTCCTGCCCCAACTGTTACACGATAAAAGCAGATTCGGCATCCGGATCCTCCCGGGGAGGCGTGCCGATTACCGTAGTGCGAGTCTGGTACTCCAGCCGATATATTTTGATAAACCCGGTGCGGATGTTTAATGCTTCCAGTCTGGCAATTAATTCTCGCTTTCCTTTTTTATCCAGCCGACATTCAAATACGCTTTTCTGAATCCGAAAACCAAATCCCCGAAGCACTTTATCCACCCGGGAGCGCTCTTTATCGGAGCTAATGTCGTAAACCACCGCGTATTCGCCCACCCCTTTCATTTTTTCCCCCACTGATAAAAGGTTAACGAAGCATCTTCCAGTGCCCATTTGCGAAAAATGTACACCTGAAAGTAAATTCGGTCTTTTAAAGACAGGGTTTCGTTCCCCGGAACCCGGTTTAATTCCCGCTCGAACTGAAGTAAAAACCTCCGGGCAGCTTCCCGGTTTAAATACATCCCCCGTGGCGTCTCCAGAAAATCCTTTGCCGTGATGATTTTCAAATTGACGACCCGTAAAATAAAACGGTCGATGTGCGCCCGGAAAATTTCCACCAGATCGCTTACCAGGGACTCGTAATTATCTTCCGGACTGTGCAGAAATCCCAGATACGGATTCAACCCCAGAGAACGCACAGTAGCATTCAAACGGGAGAACAGCAAGTAATACCCGAAATTGAGCAGAGAATTGATGCGATCAGGGGGTTTGCGCCGGCGTTTCCGTAAGGCAAATTCCGGCGGATTGATGAAGCGATTCAATTCACGATAAATTAACCGGCTGCCACTCCCCTCGTATCCCCGAATCTGGTGAATATCCCCGGCCTGGTAAATCTGTCCCACAAACCGCTCGATTTCCCGCAAAACATCCCGGATAGCCGGTGTGTACCTCTGCCGGAACAGAGGAAGGTAATTATTCAATTTCGTTGCGGCAATCTCGCGCGCAATGCTTAACCGCTCCGTTTCATTAAGGGAGTAATATTTTTGAGCATGAGCCAGAACGGTCTGGTAGTATTTTCCGGAATCGGGCTTGAGGGTGGTAATGTAATATCCGCTATTTAAGGTGATGGTTACGGGAATGTTTTTCTCGGTGCAAGCGCGCAATAACGCCGTGGAAAAACTCACCCGTTCCATCACAATGATTTCGCTGAGGCGGCGCAGGGGAATCATCTGGATGATTTTGCGATTTTTGTAAATGGAAAGCGCTTCCCCGTTTAGTCCCAGAAACACATTTCGCTCCGTAACATAAAGCGGTTTACGGAGCCGTTTTAATACCTCTTCCGGTTCAATCTGCGCCTCCCACTGCGCAAAATGAATTCCCAGAAAGTGGAATCCCTCCGAAATGGGATGGATGGCTGTTTTGCCCCGATGAATGCGCAACCCCAGTTCGGTTGCCAGATAATTTTCGGTTTGCCGGAGAATTTTTTCGGCATCTTCTTTGTTGCGCGTAAGAATAATGAAATCATCGGCATAGCGAATTATTCGTGCGCCCCAGGAGGAAATCTGCTCGTCGAACGCATCCAGAAACAGGTTGGCCATGAGCGGGGAAATGGGACTCCCCTGTGCCAGACCGGCGGTGCGTTCGTAATATTTTCCCTGAAAAACATACCCGTTGTACAGGCACTTTTTCAGGAGATTGCGCATCAGAACATCTTTCGTCGGTAGGTAAAAATCCAGCCATTTCATCAGAAGGTTCAAATCCACTGAGGGGAAAAAGTCTTCGATATCGGATTCGATGACATATTGAAAACCATCTTTAATAGCCTGACGCACCATCTCCACCGCAGTGGCCCGGGAAACTCCTTTTCGATAACCGATGGAGCCTTCTTCGAACATGCGATCGAAGGTTTTTTGCAGGGTTTTTTGCAGATAGCGGTGAACAATGTAATCCCGGGTGGGCAGCTGTTCCACCAGGCGCTGTGTTTTGTCTTTTTTGGGAATTAAAAAAGCAATGTTGGGGGAGGGTAAGTACCGGTCTTCTGCCATCTCGCGGTAAAGTTGTTCGGCATATTCTTCCTCACGGTAAATCTGTTTTTCAGCCCCTTCCGGCGACTCAAGCGGTTCGTCGTTTTGCTCGTGCACCTCCTGCACCACGGCAAGAAGGGTTTGCTTGTTCGGGAAAAAACGGGCAAAATAAGCAGGCGCTTCCGGTAAAATGCGAAAATAGCCTTGAGAGTTGGCAATTTTACTTCCCGCGTGGAGTTCACTCCCCAGAATAAGCCAGGGCAAAATTTGCTGAAAATTTCCTTTTAAATATAAGATTCCCACACATCCTTTAAT
>JALWDQ010000838.1:0-2447 GCA_027039625.1 Calditrichia bacterium
CCGTTGGGGAATAACCGACCTGTTTGTGCAAATCCGGGGACGCGGAGATGCCTACTACCGCAGCCATTACGAGCCCCGGGCTGCGGAAATCCCCGACGCGGATTTCGACCCCCTGGGATATCTCCTGCAGCAAACCCGCCACAATTCCCTGCGCATCCATGCCTGGATTAATGTGCTCTACGTGTGGAGCAGCGATACCCTTCCGCAAAATGAAAATCACATAGTAAATCGGCGCCGCAACTGGCTGGCGCAGCCTCTGAACCATGCTTCTTTGTTAAAAAATTATCCTCGTTCGGTGAAAAAAGCGCACGCGGAAGGACTTTTCCTTTCGCCCATGGTTCCGGAAGTGCAGCAAAATTTTCTGGAAATCCTGAACGACATTCTCTCCCAGTACCGGGTGGATGGTATTCATCTGGATTACATCCGATATCCCAACAACAATTTCGATGTGCATCCCGACATTGTGGAGGGCTTCCGGCATCGCTATGCCCTGAATCCCGAGGAGTTTTTGAAGAACCCCGAACGATTTGCCCGGCAGTATTCCCTTACCGGGTATGAGGCATATTCCCGTTACTGGCAGAAATATTTAATGGACGGGTTATCCGAATTTGTGGCACGAATTGCCCAAACAGTACGGGCGCATTCCCCGCGAATTCAAATCAGCGCTGCGGTAAAACCCGATCTCGCCCGTGCCCATTGGGAGTATTATCAGGATTGGGATCGCTGGCTGCAGGAGGGATGGCTGGATTTTGCCGTACCCATGAATTACACCCCCCGCGCCGATCTCTTCCGGAAACGCTTGCTGGAGTATATCGATCGCCTGCCACCCGATAAATATCTGATTGGTGTGGCACTTTACAACCAGCCCCAGAACCGGATTCTCCCTAAATTGCAACAGGTACTGGCCATTCGTCCGGAAGGTTTTGTCCTTTTTTCTTATAAACAATTGGTGGAACAAAAACAGGTGCAGCATTTTTTAATGGGGTTGAAAAAGAATCCGGTAAAAGTGGAATAGAAAGAAGACAGAGGGCAGATATGTTAATTAAATGAGTGAATGTTTTTTATTTGGTTGCGCAACGTTTACATCACCCTGTCATTCTGAGCCCTGCGCAAGCAGGGCGAAGAATCTCTTTCCTGCGCCAGCGGAGCGAAGAATTTTAATCCTGCCCGGGCAGGCCAATGAATCTCGTTGGAGAAATTTTTAATTAATTCTGGAAATTAAAGTAATTCAATCTTTTCTTTTTTGTTTTTTTGTAACATTTTTAGTGAAGCGTAGCATTGGCGTATTAAAGAGAGGGAATACCGGGAAAGACGGAAAAACAAATAAACCAACAAAATAGATTGGGGAAAAGATGAAACGAGAGATTCGAGCACCGCGAGGCACTCAAATCAGTGCCAAAGGCTGGCAGCAGGAAGCTGCCATGCGCATGTTAATGAATAATCTGGATCCGGAAGTCGCAGAAAATCCCGATGAATTGATTGTGTACGGTGGCACCGGGAAGGCGGCCCGAAACTGGGAAGCCTACGAGGCGATTATTCGCACCTTAAAGGAGCTGGAAAACGATGAAACGTTGCTGGTGCAATCCGGTAAACCGGTGGGGGTTCTGAAAACCCATGAGTGGGCCCCCCGGGTGATTATTGCCAATTCCAATCTGGTACCGCACTGGGCGAACTGGGAACATTTCCATCATCTGGAGCGACTGGGATTGATTATGTACGGGCAGATGACCGCCGGTTCCTGGATTTACATTGGTACACAGGGAATTCTGCAGGGCACGTACGAGACGTTTGCGGCGGCGGGGCGCAAGCGCTTTGGAACGGACGATTTGCGCGGTCGGCTGGTGGTGTCCGGCGGCTGCGGTGGGATGAGCGGTGCCCAGCCCCTGGCAGCAACGATGAACAACGCAACCTATCTGGCGGCTGAAGTGAACGAGGAGCGCGCCCAGAAACGGATTAAAACCCGCTATCTGGACGAAATCGAGCACAATCTGGATGCCGCCATTACCCGTGCTCTGGAGTACCGGGAAAAAGGCATTGCCAAATCCATCGTGTGGATTGGCAATGTGGTCACGCTGCTGGAAGAGCTGGTTAAACGGGGAATTACTCCCGATTTACTTACCGACCAGACCAGCGCGCACGATCCCTTAAACGGGTACGTGCCCGAGGGGTATTCGTACCAGGAGGCACTGGAACTGCGCCGGGCAAATTCTGAGGAATATTTAAAACAATCCTTCCGCACCATGGCCAAGCACGTGCGCCTGATGATTCAGTTGCAGGAGCGGGGTGCCGAAACGTTCGATTACGGGAACAATCTGCGGGGCAATGCGCTGGCGGGCGGTTTCGTAAAAGAAGAGGAAGTGCGGAATCCCGATGGAAGCTGGAAGTATCCCGGATTTGTACCGGCATATATTCGGGATTTGTTTAGCGAAGGGCAGGGACCTTTCCGC
>JALWDQ010000839.1:0-24239 GCA_027039625.1 Calditrichia bacterium
CAGTTGGTACATAATGTGCGTCCTGGGGGTCTGGTGCGCAAGCTCAAACAATTTCAGTTCGAACAACTGTTAAGTCTGGCCTTTTTGTTGAAAAAAGAACCGCTGTCCCGGGAAGTTATTCTAAAACCTGAGAACAATGAAGTGCTCATTGTTCTACGTACCCGGGAGAATATTTCCGATGAAGACCTGGCAGAATTGCGCGAAGAGAGTCCCGACGCACCTTCGGAAGAAATCCAGAAGCAACTGGAGGAAGAACGCCGCAAATGGTTAATTGATGTGGTGGTCATCGATGCCGGGCATGGCGGAAAAGACCCCGGTGCCATTGGCGCCGGTAAAATCTACGAAAAGAACGTGGTGTTACCCATCGCCAAAAAGCTGGGCAAAATTATTCAGAAAGAGATGCCGGAGGTAAAAGTGGTGTACACCCGCACCACAGATAAATTCATTCCCCTGCGGCGACGAACCCAGATTGCCAATGAGAATAACGGAAAAGTTTTCATCAGCATTCATGCCAACAGCAACAAGAAAAAGCGTATTAGCGGATTCGAGACCTATATTCTGGGGCCGGAGAAGGGCGATATGGCCAAAAATGTAGTGCTTAAGGAAAATTCCGTTATTCATTTCGAGGACGTCAGTACCCGTAAAAAATACGAGGGCATTAACCAGATTCTGGCTACCATGGCGCAAAACGCGTTTTCCCGGCAAAGTGAATATTTAGCCTCGCTGGTGCAACAGGAACTGGACAAACAACTTCACTCCCTGCGCCTGCCCAATCGGGGTGTAAAGCAGGGACCGTTTTGGGTAATGGTGGGTGCCACCATGCCCAATATTCTGGTGGAAACGGGGTTTATCTCCAATCCCTACGACGCCAAAATATTGCGCACCTCTGCGTACCAGTACAAAATTGCCCGCGGCATTTTTGAAGGACTACGCCGCTTTAAACGGGATTACGAAAATGCCATCTAAACCAAACGGATGTTTAGAAAAAGGAACGGGAAAAAAACGGGATATCCAGATACGGTGAAATACCAGTAACGGGGGCAAATTAACAGAGGATTTCAGGTTCGTTAGGTATATGAAAACAACTCATTTCCATATCCAACCCATCGGGGTGTTCGATTCCGGTGTTGGTGGACTCACCGTAGTTAAACAATTGATGAAGACCCTGCCTGCAGAGAGCATCATCTATTTTGGTGATACTGCCCGCATTCCATATGGTACCAAATCCGAAAAGACCGTGCGGCGATTTGCGCTGGAGGATTCTTTCTTTCTGCTGGATAAACAGGTGAAAATGATTGTGGTAGCCTGTAATACCGCCTCCTCCATTGCCATGCCCCTGTTGCAGGAAGTGCTGGATATTCCCGTTGTGGGAGTCATCAATCCCGGTGCCGAAGCGGCGGTGCGGGCAACTCGCAATGGTAAAATCGGGGTGATTGGCACTGCCGCCACCATTCGCAGCGGCAGTTACCGGAAGGAAATTTTGCGACTGAATCCCGAACTCCAGGTGCTGGAACAAGCCTGCCCGCTTTTTGTCCCCCTGGTAGAAGAAGGCTGGATTGAAGATGAGGCTACCTATCTGATTGCCCGACGCTATCTTCAGCACCTTATCGATAATCAAATCGACACCCTGATTCTGGGATGTACCCATTATCCTTTGTTGAAGAATGTTCTGCAAAAAATTGTCGGTCCGCGGGTGACGCTAATTGATTCCGGTGTGGAAACCGCCCGCATTGTGAAAGAGATCCTCTCTCGGGAGGGACTCCTGGCTCCGGAAGATCGACTCCCGGAACATCGCTTTTATTTGAGCGATTTACCATACAAATTTCAGGATATTGCCGAACGCTTTCTGGAACAAAGTATTCCCCATGTGGAAACGGTAAACCTGGAAGACTTCCTGATGCACAAAGGAGCCTTGTTCCGGAAAAAGTACCATGATGTTCTGGAAAATGTGTATTAAATTCTTTCGTGTAGGAATTTGAAGGAAAAGACCATTAATGTGGAGTATGGGTCTGTTTCGAAGCAAATTTTAATTTAAAAGATGAGGCAGCGAATGAAATATATCATTTCCTTTCTAATAATCAGTGTGTGGTTCATGCAACTGCCGCTGCTGGCTCAAAACGCAGGAAAAACAGGATTTGAATTTTTACGGAACCAGTATAGCCCCCGGGGAGCCGCTATGGCCGGAAACCTGTATGCAGTGAAAAACGATTTGCATGCCATTTTTTACAATCCCGCCGCACTTTCCGGTAGCACTCAGCATCAGTGGACGGTGAACTACGTGGATCATTTACTGGATTTTCAGGGGGGATTTTTAGGTTATGCCCAGCCGGTATCCCGGGTGGGGGTGGTTAATGCCAGCCTGATTTACTTTAACTACGGGGAATTTCAGGAAACAGACGAGTTTGGAACGGAAACAGGCCGTTCCTTTGGTGCTTCGGAATTCGCTTTCTCCCTGGGCATCAGCAATACGCTGGGGAGCGGTTTCGATTACGGTTTGTCCCTCCGCTACATTTATTCCTCGCTGGACACTTACAATGCTTCCGCCATTTCGCTGGATGCAGGTTTAATCTACACACCGGGATTTATTCAGGACCTTACCCTTGGCATTTCGTTACTGAATCTCGGTACCACCCTCGACAATTACTCCTCTGTCAAAGAAAAACTGCCGGTTATTTTAAACATTGGTTTTGCGAAACGTCTGGCACACCTACCACTTCTGCTTACCGGAAGCCTGGTGGATGTTGCCGCCACGGGCGATTCGTTTACCGACCGAATGAAACGTTTCTCCCTTGGCGGGGAATTCGATATCAGCCAGATGCTTAAATTTCGGTTGGGATACGAAAACGAAGTAAACCGCAGTGTAAAACCGCTGGGGAAAACGGTGCTGGGTGGTTTCTCGTTGGGGTTGGGCATCCATTGGCGGCAATTCCGTCTGGATTACGCTTACACCAACTATGGGGATCTGGGAAATCAGAACCGCATTGGCATTACGGGGCATTTTTAGACAGAGCAGGTAGGTCCCTTTATATTGTACCAATTCTAAAAAATCTGGTAATTCTTCACTCTTCAAAACGCAAAGTCAGTATTTGGAAGGATGCTGGGCAATAGCATCCTATCGCTTCGCGATGGGTTTTGGTACATCCTGCACCTAAATCTGTCCCGGTAAGGGCAATATGCTTATGCGCTCATCCGCAGGATCCTGTGGACGAGCGGGCAGCATTTTCGAATAGACCATAAATTCATTGATAGGTAACAAATGCTAATACCAACAAATTACCGTCCCGCAAGGGACGGTATGCTTTTAGCCCACAAATTCGATTTGTGGGAATAGAATTCCCCCCATATTAGCTCGTCCCGAAAGGGACAGAATGAAATTTATTGCATCCAATTTTTCACGTATCTCAAAAAATCCGTTATCAGTCGTCCATTCTCAACCATGTTTTTATTTTCTTTTCCTTTTTCTATCTAAAAGGAATCCTCCGGAGCAGTCTTTACGGAGTTTCGGAGAGTCCTTTGCACTTTCTTTCGGATATTTGAAAATATGGGGCTATTCGCAGTGAACTAGAAGAGCTCTATCTGCAGGATTCTGCCCATTACGGGCTTTAGGTAAAAACAGTCCTTTGAACTTGCTTATGCGCGTAATAACTCCGGAGTGTTGCGCTCCAACAGTTATACCAGTTCCTCGTTGCTCTGTTACCTCTGGAACAATTTAAGAAAAGTAGATATAATTTCACCGGGAGCAAATCAATAAAAATAAGTAGGAGAAGGAATTAAAAAAGCAATCCCCGGCACGGGCAGTACCGGGGTTTTGGATTTGTTGGGCCATGCAATAGCCAGATAACATCACTTTACCACTTTCAGCTCCTTCAGCACATAATCTGCCTGGCTAAATTTTTCCAGAATAAACATCACATATCGGCTATCGACACTAATGGTGCGGGTTAAATCGATGTTGTACTGATAATCGCTGGTCATTGCTTCGTAATTCCCATCGAATGCCACACCGATAAGTTCACCCTTTCCATTGAGCACCGGACTCCCCGAATTTCCCCCGGTAATATCAGTGGTATGCAGAAAATCCACACACACATCATTCAGCTCGGCATCTTTCCAGAGGCCGTAATCTTTATTGTTGTACAGCTCCACCAGTTTCGGGGGAGCGTTAAACGGCGGAGTACCGGTATTTTTTTCAACCACACCCTTCAGGCTGGTTTTAGGAAGGTAAAGCACCGCATCGCGCGGGGAATATCCCCTGACATCCCCGTAAGTAAAACGGAGCGTGCGATTGGCATCGGGATAGAGCAAACCGCCTTTCCATTCAAAGATGGCTCGAATATATTGCGGACGCAATGCCAGAATAGCGCCGGTAAATTCCTTTCCTTTCGTTTCGATGGGTAACATCACAGCGGCGTATTTTTGGGCATACTCAATCAGGGGATCGTGCAGGGCCTCCAGTTCTTTCTTCGATTTCTGGAACAAAGGAATCACCGAAGCCAGATCTTTAAATTGGGAGTTTGCGTACAGATTATCCACCCAGGCATCGATGGCACTTTCGGCATCAGTCCCGGTTTTCCCCTGAACAATTTCATCTACAAAATCCAAACGCTGCCCTGCGGGTAAATCCAGCGCTTTCTTCAAAAACACTTTCATGAGCGCTCGATCCACCCGGGGTACAAACATGTCGTTTCGGGTTTTCAACCGCTCGATGGTGCGCTCGATATTCTTCTGAGAATAGGCGGGATCGCGCTGGGATTCCTCTTTCTCCTTCTCGATAGCATAGCGATACGCCTGATACACGGCGCCCGGTAAACTGGCAAAAGAGAGGGCACGCAGCATATTGCGCTTCTGGGCATAACTGCGCAAATCGGTGTACAGTTTGCCAATCTCTTCCAGTACATTCCCGTATTTCTTTTTCATGGCAGGATGGGAATCGATATACGCTTGCAATTCCTGCTCCATTTTCCGCTTTTTCTCCAGCAAATGCAACTTCCGGAATCCATCCAGCATTCCCTGATTATTCTTCAATCCATTATTCAATCCCTTAATGAAACCACTCACCTTTATCGCCACATCCGGATCCTGTTTGGCTTCTTCTTCCAGCGTTTGAATTGCCGTCCGGAACAGGTCAATCTGAAAAGGATAGTTTACCTCCTGATGATAGGCAATGGAGTAGGAAGAACGATAGCGATAGGTCCGACCGGGGTACCCCATGATGAAGGTAAAATCCCCTTCCTTAACCCCCGCTCGGGAAACAGGAAAATACGTTTTGGTTTTCAAGGGAATGTTATCCTTTGAATATTCGGCAGGATTTCCCTTTTTATCTCCGTACACCCGGAAAAAGGAAAAATCTCCGGTATGGCGCGGCCACATCCAGTTATCGATATCACCACCGTAATTCCCGATGGACTGTGGAGGAGCGTACACCAGTCGCACATCTTTGTAGCGTTTGTACAAAAACAGGTAATACTTCATTCCGCTGAACATTTCCACCACTTCTGCTTCAATGTGTTTCTTCTCGTCTTCGTACTTATCTTCCAGTTCCTTGCGTCGCCTGGCCAGTACCTGGTACCGTTCCAGAGGACTCATGCCCTCTTTCACCACCGAGAGCACTTCATTTGTGACATCTTTAAAGTCCACGGTAAAAGTCACTTCGTAACCCGGGATGGGGATTTCTTCTTCCCGGGAATGAGCCGTAAAACCATCGCGGATGTAGTTCGTCTCCGGAGAGGAAGCACGCTGGATGGCACCAAACGCCACATGATGATTGGTTAAGATCAATCCATTAGGGGAAACGACTTCTCCGGTTCCGCCATCAATAATTACTACCGCATCCTTCAGATGGTAAACTTGTTCGGGTGTGAGTTGCAGCCCGCGTTGCTGCATTTGCTTCCATGGCAAATCCTTTAACTGATCCAGCAACCACATTCCCTCATCTGCCAGAGCAAATTGGAACCCTACCAACACCATCATAAATACCAAAAACACAATCCGTCTCATAGACTCCTCCTTACTTATCCCTAAAAATTTCAAGTAGCAAAAATGCCCGCAGGCTGTTGTTTAAAAAATACCAAATCAGGTATTTTAACAGGTGGTCAGGAAATCTCCTGCCTATCCTCAAAGTGCGAATCTGTTCTTCGCGCACCGCGAATTCCAATAACCAGGCCCATTACCAGACCCGCCAGTACATCGGTAAAATAGTGGTACTGACCATATATCGTAGCCAGCGAAAGGCTGATGAGAATGGGAAGAAAAATTCCATACGCCGTTATTGGTTTAAACTGGCGAAGAAACAGAAATATCACCAGTGCTACCCCGACATGAGAACTGGGGAAGGCACCGCCCCGGAATCCTACCTCGCTCATAAAATGACGCAGGCCATTCCCCACAGAATACGTATGATAAGACGCGTGGATCTGATCTGCCAGAAAGAAACGAGGTCCCGCAACCGGGAAAAAAATAAAAATGAAATAGGACAGAAAAAAGGTTAAAGATACATAATGAATCAACTTCTCGAACAAATACAATTGCCGGGAAAGATAAAAAATAAATCCTCCCAGAGGAATGGTTATCCAGTACAGGCTGTAAGAGATTTGCATCACCTCCGTGAGCGGTGGAGATACCAGATGTTGCACCCAGAGGTTGGGAGGTACCCCAAATAATGCACTATCCACACGCAAAATTAAGGGATCGAACTCTTTGGGAGTTATCATGTGAATCAGCGGCCCTATTTCCATGTAAAGAAACGGGAAGCCCATAATCAGGTACCAGTGGCGCAGAAAGCGGAGTAAAGGATGCGTTTTATTGTTCAAAAACGGAAGGAGGAATAGCAAAGCCACACTGATTCCAGAATGCACCAGAATGTAAACATACCAATGATTCACATGATGCCGGAAAAGAAAAATCATTAGCGAAAGGACGGCCCAGTAAACAATCAAATTCCTGTCGAACAGTTTTAATTGCTGCCAGCGTGCGTACAATCGATTTCTTCCTTTCTCAATGATACCGAAACGAAATTACGGAGAACCCGAACAAAAGTTGCCTGCCGTTCCCGTTACTCCACATACAAAAGTACCATGGTCACATCATCGCTGAACTCTTTTCCGCCGCTAAACCGGCGTAGAGCGTTCAAAATTATTTCCTTCATTTGATGGGGCGGTGTTCCGTGGTGCCGCTTTACCAGTTGAATCAATCGTTTTTCTCCAAACTCCTTCCCCTGTTTATTTTTTACCTCTGTAACTCCATCCGTGTACAGGATAAGGTAATCTCCGGACTGGAGTTCCACCGTTTCCTGGCGATATTCCTGATTCTGGAGAAAGCCCAATACAATGCCTCCGGTGCTCAGTTCTTTTACGCTAAGGTCTTTCCGTACCAGAATGGGCGGATTGTGACCGGCATTGGTGTAGGTAAACCGCCGCGTGTTTCCATCGATGAGGCCGAAAAAGAAAGTGGCGTAATACCCTTCGGCGGTGGTTTCGGTAAGCAGGTTATTCAATCGTGCGACAATCTCGACCACAGGATAAATTTCTTTCAACAGACTTTTGAACCCGGCATAGAGCATCGCCATAAGAATAGAAGCTGGTGCTCCTTTCCCGGAGACATCACCAATAGCGAGCCCGAGCATATTCTGGGTGGTGCGAAAAACATCGAAGAAATCGCCCCCCACAATGCGTGCCGGCATGTTCACGGTACTAATCTGAAATCCTTCGAAGCGTGGAGGCCTTTCTGGCAACAGGGCACGTTGCACCCGAGAGGCGATGAGCAGTTCGCTCTCCAATCGTTTTTTCATCACCGCTTCTTCGAACAACTGCGCATTGGCAATGGCAACCACCGCCTGGCTGGCAAATGTTTCCATCAATTCCAGATCGGCCGGGGTAAAATGATTTAACAAATCGCTCTCCACAGCAATCACTCCCATCACCTGCCTGCCATGGAGCAGCGGAACGGTAAGCTGAGAACGGGTAGTGGGCCGTACCGAATAATAATCCGGAGAGCGGGAAACATCATTAATAATGCTCGGTTTTTTTGTCGCAATAACCTTCCCGTAAATCCCTTTATTCAACTTCAGGTGAATTTTATCCAGTAACTTTGCGTCATAACCTCTGGTGACCACACGCCGGAGTTCCTTTCTCTCCCGATCAATCAGAAAAATTCCCCCGGCATCGAAACTAACCAATTGGCTAATGGAATCCATGATGGCATTCAATACCTCATCCAGCTTTAGGCTGGCCGAAATCTTTTTACCTACTTCCAGCAACAACCGATCTTGCAAAGATTTTCGCTTGACCTCCGAATACAACTGGGCGTTTTCCATAATATCCGATGTTTTCTGAAATACCCGCACCAGTAAATCCCGGATGCTATGAAAATAAATGTAGCGATTAATGGAGCTATCGAAGAGTAAGAACCCGATGTGCCCTTTAAAACTAATCATCGGGAAAAAATAATAAAAAGTATCTTTGGGTAAGGTATGCCACAGAGTATCCATCAGAGGATGTTTCCCCTTCAGTTTAGGCAGGGGATGAAAAGCTACATTATCCTTGAAAAGTTCCAGAAAAGCCTGCTTGTGCTCAACTTTAATTAAGTCCGGGAGTTTAAGCTGAGAAGGATGGTAGGCCATAAGCTCATAATCGCGTCCCCAGCACAAATAGAACGCCCAGGCGTGCTGGTCGAAATTCTCGTGCAGAAATTTTTTGAATTTTTCAATGAGCAGGGAATAATCCAGCGTGGCATTCAATTCCCGATTAAATTGCTGGAAAGAGGTGGAAATACGGTAAATTTCCTGGTAAAAATTTTTATCGACAAAATTACGAACGAGTCGGGTGATTTCATCATAGTAATACAAAGCGGGAACAAGCACCAAAAAGAAGGCTAATATCGACGACCGAATACCCACCTGCCTAAAAATCCATTGAACCAGCCCAAAAGCAAGCGCCCAGAGGGAAACCGTGATCACAATTCGCAGTATTTTCTTAAAAACAGGATTTTGCTTCACCGAACCTACTCCAATTCCAGATTTAAATATACCTGTTTATTTCAGACGAAATCAAGATAATGAAAATTTACTGCGAAGAGGTTAAAAAGTTCATGGGTAAACAAGAAAGAAAACTTCTGGCATGGTGGATTGGTGAGAAATTTTGGAAGAGGGAAAAATATCTTTTCCTGAATCCCAGGATTTCGAGAGTTTGGTTCAGGAGATTAAGTTCAGGAGTGTAAATATCCGTTGATCCGGATTTTCGAAAAGTAAAATAGAAATGAACGGAAAAGTTTACGAACTGCGATTAAACCACTTCATCGGCACTACTCTGACCACCGAGCAGGTCCTTTAGAAAACTGGATTTCAGGATACGGCTGGCCACAACATCCAGCACATCGTCCCGATCGTAAAACTTCTCCTGCATACGCCGGTTAATTTCGGCAATACGTTCCGGGGTTAAATTGGAGTGTGCTCTGGACAATTCTTTCGCTTCCCTGGAAATTTCAATTTTATCCCGATTATTTTTTCGCTCAACCGGTTTGCTCTTCTTCACTTTATTCACGCTCGCCACGTTCGTAATAGTTGTGACATCTTTGATTTTCATTATAAACACCATCCCTGTTAAATTGTCCTTTGAATAATTTTCTGATGATTCACCTGTTCCCGGTATTTTTGTAAAAACACTTTCCCCTTTCGACCCTGCTTCATTTTCTCCAGCAAATCTTTTTTCATTCTATCTATAATATCGAATGCTTCCCGGTCAACTTTAGCAATTATCTGAATTTTACTCCCGATTTTCTGATTAATTTCCGCTATTTCTGCATCTTTCATCCGGGCCGAAAATCTGTTCAGAATCTGTTCTCGTACCTGCACCAATCGCTGGAAAAGTGTTTCCCGTTCATGGAGCATGGATTGAAAATCTTCTATTTTTCCCTTGTGCAGGTACACAATGCCCATATCGGTTGCCATATAAATGGTGTCCAGTATTTCCATTGCTTCCTGCACCAAACCATTCAAACCATCCAACTGGCATCTCCCGGTTTAATATTTAACATCCACTTCAATCCCCTGCAGGTGCATGCGGGATTCCATTTCGTGTAAGTATTCCAGAGATTTCATGTACGCTTCTGGGGGAATCTTCCGAACCACCTTACCGGTAGCGGGATCCAGAACTTTAATCACAATTCTGCCCGCATTCTTGTTTATCTCGAACTGAATACTAACACCGGCTGTTTTTAATTTTTCCCCCACCTTGCGCGCAATTTCTAACATTTTAGGAAATGAATCCCGCACCACCTCCGGCTTTTTCTCCGGCTTGTTGCTTTGAATGGTAATTTTTGCGGCAACCGGATGATGGTGATTTTTACTTCCCTGTAAACGAGTAAACTCCGGGACCGGATTTCCCATCCCTTTGTCCTCGCCAGATTTTACCGAATAAACTTCCATGTTTATTCGCTCCTTCTTATTGTGGTATAATGAAACCCGACCTTAAAAATGTGCCCATGTTCGCATATTGAGCACTGTACATACTATACGCCGCCTGGAGTCTTCCAAACTGAATCCGATAATTCTCGATTTTTTTATCCACCATATCTTCCATGCGATCGATGCGATTGTTAATCTGCGTAATCTGGTTCTGCAGCACATCTCTGCGTTTCTCAATAATCCCTTCGCCATCGGTGTAGTCGTCCAGTAAATTCAGTAACCGGTTGGCATATCCGTCCGAGCTGGCAAAAAGGTCTTCCACCTCATCCAGTTTTCCTTCAAGATATTCTTCCAGGGTATCCGAATCGGAAATGCTCAATTTACCATCGCGGTCGGTGGTGATTCCAATTTGCGCCAGAATGGTAGCCACATCGCCCGTTAACCCTGTTACCGGAGTGGTCATCTCGCTGCGAAGCTGCATTTTCAAATTCGTAATGGAATAATCGCCGCTCAGTGCAGCACGCTCGTAAGTTGTGGTATTTACCATCGTGTTGGTCTTGATAAAATCGATGACGTCGTTGTAAGCATCGATAAAGTCCTGAATCCTGCTTTTAATTCCTTCCACATCGTTGGTAACGTTTACCGTCTCTGCTTCGTCTCCAGTTTGGTGCGCTTTAAGCAAATTAAGGGTGAGTCCCTCCAGCGCATCCTCGATGGTGTTGGAATTGCTTTGCACTGTAACCCCATCGATAATCACCACCGCGTTTAGCTCGGACGAATCGTACAGGTAGCCTCCGGAGGTACCGCTCATTGCTGTGGAATCATCCATTCCGATGGTCGAGAGCAGAGTACCGCTGGTATCGGAGAGGGTCATTTCGTAATCGGCGCCCGTTTCGGTGGAGGTAAACACCAGGCGCCCGGTGGTGCCGGAATCGTTTAACACCGAGGCGCGAATGCCTATATCAGAAGTATTATTCACCGCCTCTACAATCTTATCCAGCACAGTTTCGTTATCATCCCCGTCTTCTATTTCTACCGAAACAGAGTGGGTTTCCCCGTTCACGGTTACATCAAACGTATAAGTGCCAGCCCCAAGCGAAGTCGAAATATCTGTGCCCGAAAGCGTGTACTGGTTGCTAACTACTTTGTCTGCTTTAGCCAGTTGTTGCACAAAAACCGTATGGGAAGTTACCACCGCAGAAGCTGTGGCCGTAACCGTGAGGTACGTTTCATCGCTTACCGTCACAGCCTTTTGGCTGAATACCGAGGTAATGGAAGTGGAGGAGAATTCGTTGGCCAGAGATTCCAGCGATTTTAGTTTGGATTTTAAATCGCTGAGCAACTGCATACGCTGGTCGATACGATCCCGGCGCGATTCCAGATCACGAATCGGGCGTTCTTCCAGCACCCGATAATTTGCTAATAACGATTCGATTCCTCCTGAACCAATTCCATAAATCATGTTAACTTCCCTGTTTTTAGGTTAAATTAAACGCCCGGGCCCAGGTTTCTCGTAAATCCTCCATAATGCGCAACGGTTCCCGGAAATTTCCTTTGTAGAGCTGATCCTGACAATAGCGATACAATTTAAAAAAGCCCAGGGCAACTTCCTTGTATTCAAAGTTTAGTGAAGAAATCAATTCCGTAATTACTAAATTGGCTTTTCGTACATTTCCCTGTTTAATGGCCACAATGGCCAGATCATACAATTTTAAAATCAGTTCCGTGGGAGAAAGGTTCATAATCTGGTTTTGCTGATAAGCAGAAATTCCCTTTTGCTGATTCTGTGGCCGTTTGTACGCGAATGCTGTATTCATAAATTGCTACTCCTTTTCGCTTTGTTTTACAGGTTGCACATAAATAAGGTCAGGAGAGAAGCCTCCCAGGAGGGAAGACTTCCCTACCTGACTACCGGAACAACTGTAAGATGTTGTTGGGTGCTGCATTGGCCTGAGCCAATTGCACGGTTGCCGTTTGCTGGAGAATCTGGAGTTTAGTGACCTCCAGCTGTTCCTTGGCAATATCGGCATCCATGATTCGGCTGGCTGCAGCATCGGTGTTGGTGATGGCAACCTGTAATGTGGCCTCTTTGTAATCCAGACGCTGGATGAGAGAACCAACCGTTTGCAGCTCACTGCTAACCGTGCGGATGTAAGAGTCCACACTATCCAGAGCAGAGACGGAAGACAGATCGCTGGTAGTGAGCGAATCCAGCCCAAACGAGGCGGAATCCAGCGAAGAGCTCAGGTTCACTGTGATGGTATCGCCTCCATCAGCCCCCGTCTGGAATATCTTATTGGTAAAATTACCATCAATCAGCTGCGTGCCGTTGAACTTGGTTTCGGCGATGATGTCGTCCACCTCATTCAACAGGTCATTAATTTGGGAGAGGACTGCTTGCAATTCACTGTTTCCGTAAGAACCGTTCCCCGCTTGAACCATTTTTTCCTTGATCGTGACCAGAATATCATTGATATTCTGCAATCCACCTTCAGCTACCGCTAACACATTCTTCGCTTCCCCGACATTGTTCAGTGCCTGGCTGAGTGCTCGAGATCGTGCTTTTAATTTCTGGGAAATAGTGTAACCGGCAGGGTCATCTGCAGCAGAATTAATTCGTTTGCCGCTGGACAAACGCAGCTGATGCACACCAATCTTGGAGTTAAGGGAGTTCAATGCGTTCAACGCATTGAGGGCTCCAACATTGGTGTAAATCCGTGAGCCACCGTAAAAAGCCATGTCATACCTCCTTGTAATATGTTTACTTACCTCAGGCGTCCATGCCTGATTGAGTTTCCACTAATCATAATCGTCTGTAAAAATAGCGACTTTAGTAAGTTTCGATTTCTCCTTGCAAGTTTACTGCCAGTCCAATAAACCTGCGGGGAGAAACCGCCTTCCAGCCAATATTAAAGAGGCCACCCTTTCAGGCGGCCTCTCTCAGTGGCTCTTGGTTTTACCGGAATAAGCTCAGGACTCCTTGCGGGGCTGCGTTTGCCTGGGCTAATTGTACGGTTGCGGTTTGCTGCAGTATCTGAAGTTTGGTAATTTCCAGCTGTTCCTTGGCGATGTCGGCATCCATGATTCGGCTCATTGCCGCATCGGTGTTGGTAATGGCCGTGGACAGGGTCTGCTCCTTCACATCCAGCCGCGAAATCAATGAACCCACCGTTTGCAATTCTTCGCTTACCGTTCGGATGGCGGCATCCAGACTGTTCAGAGTCGTCGTCAGGTTGGAATTGATGTTGGCAGAAGTCAGCGAGTTCAACCCAAAATCTGCCGAATCAATCTGGGCATCCAGGGTTACGGTGAGTGTGTCCCCACCATCGGCACCCGTCTGGAAAACTTTGCTGGTGAACTGATTGTTCAACAGAGCCGTACCGTTGAATTTGGTTTCAGAGATGATATCATCCACTTCATTCAACATCTCGTTCACCTGTTTCACAATCGCATCCAGCTCTTCGGTAGTGTAGGAGCCATTCCCGGCCTGGATGATTTTTTCTTTGATGCCGGCGTAAATATCATTAATGGATTGCAGACCACCTTCGGCAACCGAGAGGATGTTCTTCAATTCGCCGACATTGTTCAACGCCTGGGAAAGGCTGCGAGAGCGGGCTTCCAGCTTTTTGCCAATGGTATAACCAGCCGGATCATCGGCAGCACTGTTAATTCGCTTACCGGTAGCCAACCGCAGTTGAACCGTGCCAATTTTGGAGTTAATATTGTTGAGGGCATTGAAGGCGTTTAGTGCCCCAACATTGGTGTTGATGCGGGATCCACCATAAAAAGCCATGACAACCTCCTTGTTTTTTGTTTATTGAGAATCCCTTCTCAATTCAGGCAGCCTGGTTAATTAGAGAAGAAAATGACGACTGCCAGATCATTTTCTCCCTGAAAGCTTTCATTATTTAATATCGTACTTTCTCCTCCGAACTTTAATTAAAAACTATTTTTCCCTTTGCATTGCCACCGCATACTCCAGCGCTTTTTCGAAATATCCTAATTTGGTATATAATCCAGCCATCAACCGGCGATTCTGTGCTCGTTTTTCCGGGAACTTGTCCAGTGCCGCTTCCAGCACCTTTAGTGCCGAACGGAAATCCTGCTTTTTAATGTAGGTAACCACCAGATTGTAGTAAATTTCCCATACTTCCGAATCCCGCTCCAGTGCTTTCTGATAATAATTTTCTGCTACCTCGAAATTCCCACGCTCCAGTTCTAAATTTCCTAGATAGTAATACGGTAAAGCATCGTCAGGGGCGTATTGGACGTGCAAGCGGAGAAATTGTTCCATGTACATTTTCTGACCGCTCTCTTGGCATAATCCCGACAGCAACATGGCAGCCGTAACCGGTTGATTAAATCGCTCAAAATTTTCCATCAGGTACTGAAGAAATTCCCTGGGAATCTGGGGACGGGGATACGCTTCGCGCCAGGCATACACCCACTTTTCCAGCAGTTCACTTCGCCAGCCAGAACTCGTTTTAAAATATTCCGAATAAGCGTAAAATGCTTCTTCCCATTGTCCCAGAGCAAAATGATAGGAACCTTTACGCTGGGCAATGATGTACCGTTCGAAGGTCTTATCGATGCTGATATCACTAAACGGTTTCTGAGAGTATAATTCCAGTTGCTCCAGGGCATTCAAAGCATCGGTGTATTTTTGTAAATGAGCCAAACATTCCGACTGCAGGAAATACCCTAACCGCTGGTGAGGAGCTATTTCCGTGGCCACCGCAATTTTTTCCAGCGCTTCCTCAAATTTTTTCTCTTTGTAATCTTCGTTAGCCAGAATTAACCAGATGGTAGCCGTCAGGTTAGTAGGTAGCCGATCGAAGTCCAGTGCCCTCTGCAAATACTTTTTCCCCTCTTCCGGCTGGCGGTTTAAAATCAGGGTTTGTCCCAGCTGGAAATACACATAGGGATTGGTGGGTTCTTCCCGGAGCTGCTGGCGCAAATAGCTCAGGTTTCGTTCAATTTTTTGTTGAATGGCATCCTCGTCCAGGTTGTACCCCAGATGCAAGATGGTGACATCTAAATGGGCAAAGCGAGCTCCGGCTCGAATCAGAGATGGCGAAATCTGTTCGTGAATTTTACCTTCGAACCTTACACCGGGCAGTTTACGAAACAATCTGGGATATGCCTGCTCGTGCGGCACATTCCCCATACGCTCGGAAACGGGACTGAATACTTTCAGATAAAAAGCATCTGCTTTTTTCCCTCGAACAGCCTGAAGAACCGTTTGATGATACTTCGGTAAAAGCCGTTCGTCGGCATCCAGGTACAATATCCAGGGGAGGGAACACTGGCTTAAAGCAAAGTTCCGGGCTGCGGCAAAATCGTTTTGCCAGGTGTAGTGGTACACCCGGGCACCAAATTTCCGGGCAATCTCTACGGTTCCATCACTACTTCCCGTGTCCACCACAACCATTTCTCCCACCAGCCCCTGCACACTGGCCAGGCACTCTTCCAAATATTTCTCTTCATTTTTCACGATCATGCATAGCGAGATGGGGGAAGGCGCCGAGTTGGTAGACTTCCTGCGGAGTTTGCGCTTCTTTGAATTCCTTTTCTTTCCCATATGTTCATCCTGAAATTTCAAATAAAAATGGTTCTAATTGGGCATCCTTTTTCGTATTTAAAATCAAACGGGGCAAAATTTGCTCCAATTGCGACTGAACCTCCGATACTGATTTCTTTAAAATAAAAGCAATCTCTTCAATGGATAACTGCTCATAAAAATACAGCCCCAGCAGCACCCGCTCATTTCTCTTTAACTTCTTTAATTGCCCCAACATAATATCCACATTTCCGGATTTGTGAGCCACCGATTGTTTTTCCATGACTAAAATCCTTTAATATCTTACATTACCCATTATTTTTATTGTTTTTGCCGCAGAAACCAAATCCCATTTCTGGCGAACCACCGAGGATTGGTTCTGGGATTTTATTCTATCTACTAATTCCTGTCGATAGATTATTACATTTTCTGGAGCTTGAATACCCAATTGTACTTTATTGCTGTCGATGCTAACAACTCGAATCGATATCTCATCGTCAATAATAATGTTCTCGCCTAACTTCCGTGTTAAGACTAACATCTTTCACCTTCCCTGGTTTTATGTTAAACGCATCCTGCTTACTTAAGTAAGGGGGTAAGACACGGATAGCTCTTCCGAAGGCAAGATAATTTGCCGTCCTTCCCCCTTTAAATAATCCACAATAATTGGTCCTTTCAAATTAAGGGTTACTTTTCCTCCCTCACCCTTTAATGTGACTACACAGAATACATCCATCACCGTATTTTCAGATTCCAGTTCCCGTACAATGGAGGCCGGAAATTCTTTCAAATAGTCCGGTTTTACCAGAAACGGGTCCAGAATCGGGAAACCAATTTCCTCCCTGTCCAGCGAGATCAGCCATCGGAAAGGATCATATTCTTCATCGGCAATTATTACAAATTCGTGGCACTCCTCAAACCCAATTATCCCTTTGGGAAACCGAATGATTTGCTCCTCAGCAACCTCAAGCTCACCGAATTGCAGTGTCACCACCTTCATTCATTAGTCTCCAATTCAATTCGTTTCGCATTTAATTTATGCAATAGTAATGCCAATTTATTTTTTGCTACCTGCAATTCACGCAACCTTTTATTATTGCTGTATTTATGACTCCAATTACTTTTCCTATTCTCCTTCATTCTTCCCTATTTTCAACACCTGATTCAGAATATTTCAACAGTATTTTTACATGAAATCTACCAGGGAGATATTCACCGTCCGTGCCAGAACCTGTAATGCCGTTTGCAGTCCCGTTTCCTGAATCTGCAAATCCGTTACCGCCTGAGCCACATCGGTATCCTGCACATGCGACAGATATTCTTTCAGTTTCACGTCCTGAGATTGATACTGCTGCAGGAACATATCGAAGCGGTTCATCTTCGCACCCAGATTCGCATTCTGCTGGTTTACCTGATCCATCGCCTCTTCCAGGGTATCGATTAAATTCTCCATCGCTCCTGTATCATGATTCTCGAAGGCTGTACGCAGGTCGATTAACGTCTGGAAAACATCCACATTTCCCTGGAATGCCGCTTTGCCGGTAATGTTGTACTGCTCAATTTTATGGATGCCAATCTCGGTTTTCAGAGCACCGTCAACGCCCTCAGGATTCGCCGTAACTGCGGAACCATCGGGTGCCAGAGTAAACGGCTCTTTGGTGGTGTTGCTTCCCCCAAATACAAAGCGCCCTTTAAACCGGGTGTTCGCCACATCCACCAGTTGCCGTAACGCCTGATCAATCTGCTCGGCATAGGAAGTCCATTCCGAATCGGCGAGGCTATCTGCTCCCTGCACAGCAATCTCCTTGGCATGGGCCAGAATATCGGCCGCATCGTTGAGCGCCTGGGAAGAAATCCCCATAAAATCCAGCGCCGTGTTGATATTTTCCTCGAAACGATTGTTCATTCTCAGCATTTTTCGATACCGAAGCACCACCTCGATGTGCTCGGGGTCGTCGGAAATCTGATTAATGCGTCTTCCGGTGGCTAAATTGCGCTGGAGGGTAAAAATCCGTTCGCGGGATTGATTAACCTGACGGAGTAATGCGTGAATACTATAATTCTGGGTGACTCGCATAGCAGCATCCTTGCCTTATGTTCCCTAAAATAACTACTTCCCTGAAAAACATTTAGATCATATTGATCACGGTGGCCATCATTTCGTCCACCACTTTTACAACTTTCGCAGCCGCTTCGAACGAGCGCTGATACTGAATCAGGTGGGTCATTTCTTCATCCAGAGAAACACCCGATTCCGCTTCTCGCTGGTTCATCAACTGATCCTTTAACAACTCCTGACTTTCGCGGGTATGCTGAGCGCGTTCTATCTCCACCCCCAGGGAGTGCACCATGGTGGTGTAGTAATCGTCCAGCGTTTGGGTACGGCCCGAAAGTACCTTCTCGCTGCGTAAATTGGCTATGGAAAGAGCCACTTCTCCGTTACCTGCCGACCCATCGGTAGAAGCAGCAATATTGTTTACGTTCTCCAGGATATCCGGAGAAAGACTGATGGTGGCGGCATCATTTCCGGAGAAGAAATTAATTCCCGTTCGGGTGGTGGGCGGATCGCCTTCAGGTAATGTGTACCCGCTGGCATGAATGCGGTTCACTTCGGTAATTAACGTTTGTGCCAGGGTATCCAGATCTTTCTGTAGCTGGGGAACCACCTCGTTGTGCATTTCCAGCAATCCTCCCAGCTTTCCGTAAAGGATAGAGAGGGATTTTCCGTTACTTCCCTGAAGTTGCAATTTGAGCGTATCGCCATCGCTTACCGTCTGCACAGACAGTTCATTCACTTTATTTCCGGAAACCAGATTCACCCCTTCGGCGCTGACGCTCACCGCTCCCCGGGCATTCTCGGTGTAGGAAATTTTCATGTATTCCGATAAGCGATCCAGCAGCAAATCTCGCCGGTCGCGCATATCGTTGGCACTTCCACCACCGGCCTCGGCCGACACAATCTGCCGGTTTAAAATACCTATTTGATGAATGATTTCGTTCACTTCACCCACAGTAGCCTGCACATCTTTACTGAGGGACTGCCTGAGGGAATTAAACTGCTGCGTTTTCCCCTGAAAACTATCCACCAGAGCAATAGCCTTCTGGCGCACAGTATCGCGGATGGTAGCATTCTCCGGATCATCTGCCAGATTGCTAAATTCGTTAAAAAATTCGTTCATCAGGCTGCCCAGAGCATTATCGGAAGGCTCCTGGACAATTGCTTCAATCTGAGAGTACACGCTCTCTTTAATCTGGGCATTTCCCAGAGTAAAGGAAGTCTGGCGATATTGCTGATCGACCAGTCGGTTGCGCACCCGGATGACATCGCCTACCGCCACACCCAGCCCCAGTTGGCCATTGGGTAACTGGAGCGGAGTTGCCGTTCGGAAGGAAACCCGCTGGCGAGAGTACCCTTCGGTATTCACATTTGCAATATTGTGGCTGGTTACATCCATCCCCAACCGACTGGCCCAGATGGCTCGACGCGCAATATCCAGACTTTGAAATATTCCCGGCATAATTACCTACATTTTTTTGTTTACCAGAATGTGTCCCTGCTCCGCTTTCCGAAAAGGATTGTACACCGCCAGACCGGCAGGCTGGCCCTGCAACTGTTGTAAAGTGGAACGCACCAGCGAAAGCGCATTATGAATGAGCAGGGTATTATTCTGTTTCAACTCCTCCACTCGCGATACAGCCTCTTGATACGCCTGCACCGTCTCTTCCCACTCTTGCTTTTCGGATTCCGTGAAAACCATTTCCAGCGCCTGGCTGGTGGTTGCTCTGGGAAGATTTAACTCCGTCTTAATCCCATTTACCTCTTCCAGCCACTGCTCGTGAAGCTGTTGTATTTTTTCCAGGCATTCCACCTGTTTTTCAGCAAAATTGGTAATATTCTCCTGGTCGGACTCGATGAGCGCTTTTTGCTGAAATTTTAGCAACTCTTCCAGTTTTTGCACCAGTTCCAGACGTTGTTGAAGTAACCCAAGGATTGTGCGTCCCTGTTCCATACTTTCTCCTTCCATAGATGCTAATTTCATATTCGGAAGCTTTAAGAGCGACTTTAACAGATTATCCAAATGGAGGGAAAGATTGGAAAGATTTTTGCAAGGTCATTTTATGATGAACCCAATCCGGAAGGAAAATTTCAGGAATTGATCTTCTCCGATAAAAATATCGAGGACTCTGTTAGAGTCCCCGCTAAAAACTTTAAAGAGAAAGTGGATTTCTAAAAAAACAGGAAATTACATTTTTTGCAACTGACGATTCAATTTCTTCAAAGCCAGGGTAGCCTCCCGATTGGAAGGCTGAATTTTAATTACCTGGGAATAAAATTCCCGCGCTTGGCCATATCTGCCAATACTGGCGTAAATGCGTGCCAGCACCAGAAGCGTTTCCGGATCATTGGGATTTTGCTGGTATTTCGCCCGATATTCCTGCAATACAGCCTCAATAATATTAATATAGCGGTAAGGTTCGCCCAGTTTCGGTGTATCCGCAAAATAGGAAGGTTCTATTTTCACCACTTCCTTAAACTGTTCCAGCGCTTCGTGGTAGCGCTTTTGCCGTTCGTACAACCGTCCTAATCGCATGTGCGCCCGTACCAGTCGGGGATTGGATTCCAGTGCCTTTTTGTAGAAATATTCCGCACTGTCCAGTTGCCCAATGTTTTCGTAAGTAAGAGCCAGGTTAAACGCGGCTTCAAAAAATCCCGGTTCATATTTCAGGGCATTGCGGTAAGCCTGAATCATCCGGCGATAGACCTCCTGCTCGGCCATCGAGCGCTCCCCTTTTAGCTTCTTCAGTTCCTCAGCCATTTTTCGCTCTTTGCTGTTCTCCGGCAGTCCGGAATAGCGTGATTCCAGAATATCAAGATACGCCTCCACAATCTCTTCCAGAGCATTCTTTTTGTAAATGGCATTTCCCAGGTTGAAATAAGCCGTGGAAAAGCTCTTCTTTATTTCAATAGCTTTGCGATATTCATACATCGCCTCGTCGTACCGCTGGATGCGATAAAATGCCTCGCCCAGGGCATTGTGGGCCAGATAGTAGTTGGGATTCAGTTTGATGGCTTTCTTGAAAGCAGCGATGGCAGTTTTGTACCACCCTCGCTTCATGTTGGCTTTGCCAATATAATATTGGATAGGGGCATAATTTTTGTTGAGCTTTGCGGCTTTGTTCAGAAAATCAATGGCCTGTTCGATGGAATCCATGCGCAAATACACCCGACCCAGGTAGTAATAACTTCGGTCGTAATCAGGATTCAGTTCGATGGCTTTCTTTAAATTTCGAATCGCATCCCGGTATTGGCGCTTTATGAAATAAATAATTCCCATGCCATAATACGGTTTGAAAAATTCGGAATTTCGGGAAACCACTTTTTTGAATTGCTGGATTGCTTTATCGTACCGATCGAAATTGTAATAAATAACACCCAGGTTGTACTGAGCTTCCCAGAAATCCGGATCGATATCGATAGCTTTCTTGAATAATCCGGCTACCACCTCCATACTGGCGCCTTTCTGGAACTCCGCATATGCTTTACAATAGCTTTCGAACGCCTGAATGGAGTTGGTTAACGGACGTTCCAGTTTAGCTTCCTCTTCCGGAGAAATGGTTAGCGCCATGGTATTAAGCATTTGTTTCAAGGCGCGCACGTGCATATCGAAGATAGCCGACAGTCGATCGGTGTAGGTGTCGTTAAAAATATCGTTACCCGTATAAGTGCTAATGAGCCGGAAATGGATTTTTAAGCGATCGCCGGTTACTTTGTAGGCACCGGTAATTATGACGTCTGCACCGGTTTCCTTCCCGATGGCAAATGCTTTCTTCACCGAAATTTCAGCCGTGTGGGTGACCTGGAGCTTCTTCAAAATGCGGGTGAGTGTTTCTTTTTCGAACGCCTGTAATGGCGATAAATCCGATACCTTATTATACAAAATTTCCTCAATTCCCCGCGAGACCCAATCGTACGCAGAAGAGCCCTCGTTATCGAACGGTAAAATAGCTACCAGACGCTGTTCCTGAGCAAATAGCGATGCGGTAAGAATTAAAAGTAACAAAAAGGAAATTTCTACAAATTTGCGCGAATTGGTCATTTTTCTAAACCATTCTATTTGGTTTATAACTTTTTTACTAAAATCGTATTTTTCCAAAAAAACTTAAACCCTTTTTCTGAATTTCGGCCTACCATTATAGAAATCACAAATCTTAAATTATAGCTGTAAAACACAAATTTCAAAACAAAATTTTTTACTTACCAATCATTGAATACGTTTTATCGATACGCAATATTCCCCACTTTATGGCCTTTTTGTCAGCCAAATTTAGAGTGATTTAATATTATAAAAATTTTCCCATATTTCAAAAATTTTTTTAGAACCGGTTCAACAAGGCATTACCAAGCGAGGCACGTCTTTTTGAAATTCCTTCTTCTAAAACTTGTAAAACAAACCTTTGTCCGGAAAAAGATCGGTATTATTTTCCTTTCTCTTTCTTTAAGGAAACAGAACGGGGAGCTCCCATGAAAGCACAGCAAATCTACTGGATTGCTTTTCTCCTTTACAGCGCACTGGTAATCTGGATGGGATATTTCATTTATTTTCGAGATCGCAAGAAAGGGCTGGCGCAGGAAAATCGCGCTTACTGGTCGGCGAATCAGAATCTTTCCGGCTGGGCGCTGGGACTTTCCATTTCAGCCAGTATGATGTCCATTAGCTGGTCTTGCGTGTACGGAGTGCAACTGTTTTACTGGTACGGTCCCGGAGGCGCCTGGTTACTGATTATTCCGTGGTTGCTTACCATGGCAGGTTTCTTTTTCCTCACTCCCCTGTTTCGGAGAACCAGGGTCTTTTCTCAACCGGAATTGCTGGAGAAGCGTTTCGGCGTAATTACCCGGCGGCTGTTAGCTCCAACCCTCATTTTTGTCTTCATCACCTGGGCGGGTGCGGAAATTTACGCTGCGGGTACTACACTTGCTCCTCTGTTAGGCATTTCCGTCCCTCTAACCATTTTACTCATCGCACTGATTGTAGCTTTGTATTCTTACACCGGCGGTTTCGAAGCTGTTGTTTCGACCGATAAAATCCAGTTTGTGCTGGTGGCTTTTTTCATTACGACCATGGCAATAATCGGGCTGCGCGCCGTGAGCCTCTCTTCCGGGGGAAACATTGCGCTGCTGAACATCCCGAAACCTCCCAAATCGGTTCATCCCTCCCTGTGGCTCTCGCCGGGGATTGCTATTATTCTGCTAACGTTTTTTGCCTACCTCCCGGGTTGGCTGGTAGAAACAGATGTTTGGATTCGCATCCAGGCGGGGCGCAATACCCGGGAAGCACGGAAAGGAATCGCCCTGGCATTCTTTAACTCCCTGATTTTTGTGGGAATATTCCCCTTCCTTATCGGCATGGCTGCTTTGCATCTCTTCCCTCCCGTGGATGGTGTGATTCCGGCACAAATTCAGGACGGTGCTCTCATTTTCGCGCGTTTGATGCAGCAATATTCTCCCCTGTGGCTCAACACCCTGCTGGGAGTAGGTCTGGTGGCAGCAGCCATGTCCACCGTGGATACCTGCGGAAACGTGGTGGCTCTCTCCCTCTCCTACGATTTAATTGAACCCGTTTTACAGAAGCGCCGCTGGACGCCGCAACGTTTAAATCGGGTGGCTCGCTGGAACTCGGTGCTGGCTATCTTCCTGGCGTTTGTGTACGCCCTGTTTACCAATTCCCTCTGGGATATTTTCTACCTTTCCTCCGGCATCCTTACCACCACGGTCTTTCTACCTGTGGTGGCTTCCTTCCACCCCGCTACCACCACCCATCAGGTCAATTGGGCTATTATTGCGGGCTTTGCAGGAACCATTGTTCTTTATTTTCTGGAAAAATACAATGTGGTTACTCCCCTGGAACCGGACTGGATGGCACAAACCGGACTGGGATACATCATTGGCGGATTTCTGTTAAGCGTATTGGGTTTTGTGGGGGGAAGGATGCGAATATCTGCCCGCTAAAGAGGTAGTTTGCGGTAAAGCTGAAGCAGATCTTCCCGGGAGGCCAGCTTCCAGCTCCCAACTTGCTGACTCCAGGAGTAAGGTAAAACCAACCGGATGGCCCACCCTTGCCGCTGCTTGACGATTTCTTTTTTCTTTCTTCCTCCCGCTTCCAAAAGCTCGAATAACACCTCCCGTTCCTGTACCGTCCAGCACACGGGAGCATAATTATTCCGGGGTTTTATCCGGTACGTTGCTTCAGGAATCTCCTCAACTTCCCGGCTCTGCAAATA
>JALWDQ010000840.1:0-7511 GCA_027039625.1 Calditrichia bacterium
GGCTGGAAAAGCAGATCCAGCGTGCGAAAAATGAAGAGGATATCAAAGAACTGGAATTGATGAAACGTTTCCGGGAGCAACTGGAAGCCGAAAAGCCGCTTCGGGAACTGGAGATGAGCGAGGAAGAACAGCGCAAGGTGCGCGGCTACCAGTTCCTTTCGGCTAAACCGTTGATTATTGCGGTCAATTATGGGGAAGAAGACATCGTGCGGGAGGAAGAAATCCTGAAACCTCTCCGGGATTTTGCCACGCATCCGAATGTGGTGGTCACCGGTTTCTCGGCGAAGGTGGAGCTGGAAATTTCGCAGCTGGATGAAGAAGATCGGGAAATCTTTCTGCAGGAGATGAACATCACCGAGCCAGCCCTGCACAAACTCATTCGTAAATCCTATGAACTACTGGGACTAATCTCCTTCTTCACCGTGGGTGAGGATGAGTGCCGTGCCTGGACTATTCGCCAGAATACCACGGCACAAAAAGCCGCGGGTGTAATTCATTCCGACCTGGAACGTGGGTTCATCCGTGCCGAGGTGGTTAACTACCGGGATTTTATCCAGTACGGGAGCCTGGCAAAATGCCGGGAAAAAGGCATCCTGCGGCTGGAAGGCAAGGACTATATTGTGCAGGATGGGGATATCATAACGGTGCGGTTTAATGTGTAATTCAAAAGGTGGGTTTTACGTCTTTCCGGGAATATCTGAATTTTGCCGGAAGCGAGGTTCCCGCGGGTAGAGCAAGGAACGAATATCAAAAAAATCTAAATGGTGCGGGGAAAACTGAATAACCTGTTTCATCATCTCTTCCCAATTAACCAGTTGATGCCGGTTTGCCTGATAATGAGGATTCCGATTCATTAAATCCACCGAGTTAGCCACTACCCAGAAATCGTTAATTATTTTTGCGGAATGAAAAGAAAGAGCAGCGTACTTGTAACTATTTTGCCAATCTTTCTGCCAGAAAAGAAAATACGCCAGTGTATAGGAACCGATAGGGATGAACCAGTACTTATTCTGCTGGTTCCACAGGATTAGTGCTTGATTAATTGCCTCCACCGCTTTTTCTCCCTTGCCAAGATAGAAACTCAGCATCGCTTCGATATAAAGCAAAGGAGGATCGTTCTCTCCTACCTCCAAATTTTCCCGGGCTAAATCGATAAACTGTTTCGTGAGGGAATATTCCTTCAGAATAAGGGCACTGAGGGCTTTAAAAGTGTAAATGTAGAGTTTTTCGAGGCGGTATTTATGGGAAATATTTTGAATGAATTCGTCCGGTTCTTCCACCACTTTGCGAAATTGGCCGGAAATAATCCAGGTAATTTGCTGGCGAATGTAAAAATAGAGTTTCCGGGCTGTGGGAATTTTGTAAGCATTATCCACCAGAGAGAATGTTTGAAGTACGTGATGAATACGCACCACATCCACTAGCCCCAGGTAAAAATTCAGTAAGTCCATAGAAATCTGCAGCACACGGGAATATTTCTTCAGTACCAGGTAATAATGCAGCAGCCGATCGCGCGAGGGCAAATCGGATTGCAATTCCCAGTAAGGTAAAATATCTTCCAGCAGCTGGAGCTGGCGTTCTTCCGGTATCTGGAAAAAAATTCGGCGGAATAGCCCGGTACTTCGAAATCCCAGATAGAGATTTCCCGTCACACCGTAATCCTGAAAAAGGATTTGTTTTTGCGCCAACTCCAGAACAATCTGCCCCTCTTTGTGGAATTTCTCTTCCAGCAACCAGTTCACGAATCCCACGGGATTAAAAAAGCCGGAAATAACCAGATATTCCAGAAACTGTTGCTCTTTATCGCTCAAATCGAATTCTGCAGAAATTGTATTGCCAGCTTCTACATCAAATTCTCCATAGGGAGGGAATGTATCGTCGTAATTGAAGGGAAGATCGGCATCCTGTAACGGACAATTAGCCGAAGTTCCTGTATGGGAAGACGGGGCTTCCAGGTGTAAGGTATGGTGTTCGGGCAATTTTTCCAAAAAAGATGAAGATTCTTTCTCATTCAAAGTAATGAGCCAGTGGATGGGCTCGTTCTTCAAAAGATCAAACATAATCTGAAAAAAATGTGGAAACAGTTTGTACAGGTTGCTCGCATTGGAAATGTGCAGCAGGACCGGTTTATGGGCTCCCATTATGTGAATGATTTTCTGAAAAAGCACCAGGGCATTGTAAAATTTAATATGAATGGGAATTTCCGCCGTTAACCTCTGGATGCTTTCGTATTGTTCAAAGAAATTATCTTTGAGCAAAATATCCAGAAAATGTGTTTCCGGAGAATATTCGTCCAGAAGTTCTCGTAAGGAATCAACCTCTTCCTGGGAGAGTTGTTGAATTGCAGTTTTGAATAATCCGTAAAGTTTGCTGGGAATAATGGGCGAATAGGGAATAATGAGCCGAAAATTGTCCTGAAAAAAGCTATCGTGAAGGTGATAGCGCACATGGTAAATGGTATGGGTGTGTTGAAATGGGACGATGGTAATGGAGCTGTGATGCCCTTTATTGCGAAAATGCTGGAGTAGCTTTTCTTTAATCTGGCAATTAACCTCGCGGATTTGCGTGCCCAAAATGAGGAGGGAAACATCGTATGGTTCCCCTGTTTGGGAAGCCTGGCGTTGGCGAAGCACAGTTAGAAGTAAGTCCGAAGTGTAAAAGCGATCTTCCGGTTGTTTCTGGAGGAGCAGGTTAAGGATGTGAGCAATCTCCAGAGAAATATCCGGTACCACTGTACGGATGGATGGAGCTTCTTCGTAAAGGTGAGCATTGATGGTATCGTATATGTTTTTACGATAAAATGGATTTTTCCCGGTAATCAGTTCGTACCAGATGATTCCCAGAGAATACATGTCGCAGAAGGAATCGATTTTACTTCCGGTGGCTTGCTCCGGCGCGATGTAGGATGTGGTTCCAATAAAATCCCCGGTGCGGGTAATGCTTACCGTAGCACTCAGGTCTTTGACGACACCCATGTCGGTAATTTTTACGACGAATCCGTCTTCGCTTAACCGATTGAAAATTTCATCCTCTGCCAGCTCCAGAGAAATATCCGGATGTTTCAGAAGAATGTTGGAAGGTTTCAGATCGCGGTGTACCAGGTCGTGGTGGTGCAAATCCGATAGGCCAGCTGTTATCTGAATAATGATGTTTTGAATAATGTCTTCTTTTCGGGAATAAGGAAAGTGACTGGTGATTTTAATGAAATCTGCCAGGGAAATGCCGGGGACGTATTCCATTTCGAAAGCTACAAAGGTGGGTTGAATCCAGTACTGCAGCATGCGGACGATGTGAGGGGATTTTACCTTATCCAATGCCCGAATCTCCCGTTTAAACCGTTTGAGGGGGACATTGTCCAGGGATTGGGTGACTTCAATCAGCTTAATCACGGTGTATTGATTGAGCCTGGGGTTTAGTACCCGATAAACCAGTCCGTATTGACCTGCACCCAGGAGTTTACGTGAGGAATAATGGGATAATTCTTCTGGCCAGAATGTTTTCATGATAGTTTTTTATTTTTTGTAATGAACCAGGCTCGAATCAGGGAAAAGCCATGAACGCCCGGTGTGATTCCGACAGGGCATCTCCGGTTGTCCCACCCACAGATACCCGATCTGACTTTCTGGAATATTTAAAAGACCCAGGGATTGAGTGAATCAAAACGATTCAATAGCATATTATTAACATATGAACCCAAACTGCCCCAAACACTGTAAAAAATGAAACAGAGAGGCACCAAAACGGAATAGGGAAAGGTTTTGTTCTTTTCCCCGGAAGTGTCCCATTGGCAATAACAGAAATCTCTCCCCCTCGTTAAAATTAACCATATTTGCAGAGTTCTTCTTTTTTATTTGTACAGGATGTGCTTACCCACCCGGTTGACAGTCCCGGTACGTATCGCGATGCCGCGGATCGATGAGGGGAAGTGCCTCGATATTTTTTCGATCGGTATCGTAAGTAAAGAGTCGGCAAATTTCCTGGTAGTGGGCATCCATAAAACGTTTCAGAGCAGGGCTGTTAGGGCGTTTGGTATGGAGCTGTTTCAGGCGATCGATTACGGCTTTGGCCAGTAAGCGGGCTTTTTCGGGATCAGGTTCTTCTTCCACAAAATACAGGGTTTCGTAGTAGTAGAATTTTGCTTCCCGTAAAACGACGTGGTCGGCATCGGTGATGAGGGTAACCTGTTGTTGTCGGGATTTCCAGCCCATGGCATATTCGCTTAGCATTCCCTGATTGGCAATGTCCAGGCAGCGATCGTAAAACGGGGTTCCGCCAAACAACTGATAGGTGTCCATTTCCCCGGCAATCACCATAAAAATATAAAAATCAATCATATCCAGGAGGGGATCGAAGAGAGTGCGAAAAGCATCCATCGCCTGGCCGGGAACGTATTTGAATTCCCAGGCCTGATCGCGAAAATTCTCCCCGCTGGGAGAACTGATGAGAAATTGGGAGCGGTAGAGCTTTTCCGAGCCCCGATTGGTTACCGTTTCCACCAGAAGCTGGAGGTTACATTCCAGTACAATATCCTGATTCTCATCACTCCATTGCCGGGTGTTAATGTAGTTGGTTAACCGTTGCTGCAGGTCAGCCAGGTCTTGTTGATCCCGCGGTTGTAAATGCCCCATGGTCACCTGTACCGAGGCACGAATGGCCTGGGCAGAGATATGATGTGTAGAGAACCAGAGAGTGAGGAAGAGGAGGAGAATGTATTTCATTTTATTCATGAAAAAAACACCATTTCGTTAGCGGTGGCAATTTAACGGAAACGAAGCGTAAATTCAAGGGAGAAAGCGGGAATCTGTTAAAGAAAAAGGGTAAAAGCGGCTGTGCGGGAAAGGCACAAAACGAAACAGCCCGATTCTCCGGGGAGGAAAATCGGGCTGCAGAGTGGTGATGGCTTCACCGGGATCAGGAAGCCAGATCCTCAATGAGGGCGACCAGAAATTTCCAGAAGCGTTCTACCGTAGAGATTTGCACCCGCTCGTCCGGTGAGTGAGCTCCTTCGATGGTAGGCCCAAAGGAGATCATGTCCATACCGGGGAATTTGTCGCCGATAATTCCGCATTCCAGACCGGCATGAATGGCTTTGATTTCCGGCTCTTTACCGAACAGGTTTTTGAACACTTCGATGGAGCGTTTCAGCAGCGGCGAGTCTGGATTGGGTTTCCAGGCGGGGTAACCGCCACCGCTGTGTACCTCTGCTCCGGCCTGATAGCCGCAGGCACGCACCATATCATGGATGTCCGTGAGTTCGGTACCTACCGAACTGCGCTGGCTGGTCAGGATGCTGACCTTGTTGTCTTTTATTCCCACTACCGCCAGATTGGTGGAGGTTTCCACCAGACCGGGTACGGCATGGCTCATGGCAATAACGCCATGGGGAATCGTGTAGAGCAGGTTCAATAACGTGTTGTGAAGCCGGGAAGTGAACATCTTCTGCGGAACGTTGAAACCGTCTTCTGCCACACTTAAGCTCACATCGGGATCGATGGCACTTAATTCATCGCGGTAAATGGCCTGGTAATCCGCAGCGAATTTCTTCAGGTCTTCCACCCGGCCAGCGGGTAAAAAGACGATGGCGTCTGCTTCGCGAGGAATGGCGTTGTGCTTGCTCCCGCCTTCGATGTAAGCCAGACGTCCGCCCACCTGGGGGAGAATCTTCCACAAGAAGCGGTTAAGCAGCTTGATGGCATTTCCCCGGCCTTCGTGGATGTTCAGCCCGGAATGCCCGCCAGAAAGTCCGCCCACCTTTACCTGCACTGCTTTAAATTCCGATGGCACATCTTCGGTCTCCACTGCCAGATACAATTCGCAGTCCTGACCACCGGCACAGCCAATGTACAAAGCACCATCTTCCTCAGAATCCATATTCAATAAAAAGCGGCCTTCCAACATATCCGGAGCAATTTCGGTAGCGCCGGTTAAGCCGGTTTCTTCATCGATCGTAAAAAGGAATTCCAGAGGCCCGTGCTTAATTTCTTTGCTTTCCATCACGGCCAGGGCGGCAGCCAGCCCAATGCCATTGTCCGCACCCAGAGTGGTTCCATCGGCTGTAATCCAATCTCCATCCCGCAGTATTTTAATGGGGTCTTTGCTGAAATCGTGCTGGGTATCTTTGTTCTTTTCGCACACCATATCCAGATGTCCCTGGAGCACCACGCCGGGTTTGTCCTCGTAACCGGGGGTAGCCGGTTTTTTTACCACCACATTACCCACTGCATCCATTTTGTATTCCAGGCCGTTGCGTTTGGCCACTTCAATAACATATTCCCGAACTTTCTCTTCATGTTTCGAACACCTGGGAATTTGGACGATTTCGTAAAAATGTTCCCAGAGCGCTCGGGGTTCCAGTCCTTCAATTGCTTCTTTCACGGTGCTTCTCCTTCTTTTATCCTGGTGTTCTGGTAATACCGTATGTTTTATTTAGGTTCTTAAGTAAAACGATGAAATCGGTTAAATCAAGGACGTTTTGAAAAAGTATGCGCTTCTCCTGTGAGTTATGGGGTCTTTTCCAGCACGACCAGACTCTCCACGTGCGAGGTGTGAGGAAACATATCGAACGGGAAGATGGTGGATGCCCGGTAGCCCTTCTGATAGAACTCGACCAAATCCCGCACCAGCGTTTTGGGATGGCAGGAAATGTAAACGATTTTTTGCGGCTGGAGGTGAATAATGTCCCGAATGATGTGAGAAGTTAGCCCCTTACGCGGTGGGTCCACAATCACCACCTCGGGCCGAAAATCCTGCGGTAAGTGCCGAAGAAAACCCTGCCCTGCATCCGTGGCAAAAAATTCGGCATTGAAAATCTGATTATCCGAAGCGTTCTGGTTCGCCGCTTCGATGGCTGTTTCGTTAATATCCAGACCCACCACTTTCTGCACGTAATGGGCGATGTACAAACCGATGGTGCCGATGCCGCTGTACAGATCCAACACCTGCTCTTTACCACGAAACTGCACCAGTTGAACCAATTTTTCCAGCATCTTCACGGTTTGCACGGAATTGGTCTGGAAAAATGTAGTGGGGTAAATCCGGAATAAAATGCGTCCCAGTTGCTCCTGAATGAAGGGATCGCCCCACATGACCACATTTTCTTCTCCCAAAATAACATTGGTACGTTTGGGGTTTACATTTAAAATAACGCTGCGCAGCGAGGAAAGCCCCTGTTTGAGGTCTTCTACCAGAAACTTCCAGTGAGGCACCTCCCGGGTGGTGGTCACCAGTACCACCATTACCTGATTGGTAAATTGCCCCTTTCGCACCATCACGTGGCGCAGAATACCCTGATGGGTGATTTCATCATAAACCGGAATACGAAACCGTTTTGCCCACTCCCGCACAATTTGCAGGGTACGATTGGCGTCTTTGCTTTCCACCAGGCAGTATTCCACGGGAATTAATTCGTGGGTGCCCCGGCGGTACAATCCGTAGGCAATATCATCCCCCTGCTGCTGAAATGGCATCTGGGTTTTGTTGCGATAGTGCTGGGGGGTGGGCATGCCCACCAC
>JALWDQ010000841.1:0-7496 GCA_027039625.1 Calditrichia bacterium
TTGAAGTCTTGAACACCTGCAAAACCCCACCTTTCGAACTTAAAGAATATGTGGAGGTCTCGGAAGATTTACGGTTAAAATATCGTTATCTGGATTTGCGCCGTCCCGAGCTTCAAAAAAATTTTTTGTTACGGCATCGTGTTGCTCAAGTAACCCGTCAGTTTTTTAGTGAACACGGTTTTTTGGAAATTGAAACACCCTTTTTAACCAAAAGCACACCGGAAGGTGCCCGGGACTTTCTGGTACCTTCTCGTATGTATCCCGGAAAATTCTATGCGCTTCCCCAATCCCCTCAAACGTACAAACAGATTCTTATGGTAGCGGGATTCGACCGTTATTTCCAGATTGTAAAATGCTTCCGTGATGAGGATTTGCGTAAGGACAGACAGCCGGAATTTACCCAGATCGATCTGGAAATGTCGTTTGTGGACGAAGAAACCATTATGGAATTAATGGAATCTTTCATGAAAAGGGTATTTCAAGAAATACATGGAATTGAAATTCCGACTCCGTTTCCCCGGCTTACTTATGCAAATGCCATGCGCCGTTACGGTTCCGACAAACCGGATTTACGATTCGATTTGGAAATTCAGGATTTAACCTCCGTTTTTTTACAATCTGAATTTAAAATTTTCCGCTCGGTAGCGGATGGAAATGGATTTATTGGAGCATTGGTTGTACCCGAAGCCTGGAATTTTAGTCGCAAGCAGATTGATGAAATCAATCGCTATGTGCAGGATGTGGGTGGTAAGGGTGTTGCTCATTTCAAGAAAACAGGCACTGTACTGGAAGGGGGAATTAGCAAATTCCTTACGCAAGCGGAGAAGGAACACCTGATTCAGCAGTTTGCTTCGGTGGAAAAGGCACTCTTTTTAATTATTGCCGATAAGAATCCGGAAACAGCACAAACATTTTTGGGCTTTTTACGACAGCACCTGGGTGAAGAGCTTGATTTAATCGATAGGAAAAAAATTGCGTTATCCTGGACGGTAGATTTTCCGCTTTTAGAATACAGCGAGGAAGAAAAGCGTTATGTTGCCCGGCATCATCCCTTTACTTCTCCCAAAGAATCGGATATTTATTTATTAGACTCCCAGCCGGAGAAGGCAAGAGCTCGAGCCTATGATTTGATTTTTAACGGAAACGAAATTGCCGGGGGAAGTATTCGTATCCACCGTCGGGAAGTACAGGAAAAAATGTTTTCTGTACTGGGAATTTCCCCCGAAGAAGCGCAAAATAAATTTGGGTTTTTACTGGAAGCGATTGAGTACGGCGCACCTCCCCACGGGGGAATTGCTTTTGGTTTCGATCGATTGGTCATGTTACTGGCAGGCGCTGAATCGATCCGTGATGTGATTGCCTTTCCTAAAACAACCAGTGCTCTGGCTTTAATGGAAAATGCTCCTACGGAGGTAAGCGAAAAGCAATTGGAGGAATTAGGTATAAAAATTGCAGTAGAAAAAGAGAAATAAAATTTTGGTTCGGGAATAGCGGTTTTTCCGGGTAATGTGAAAGAAGGAGTTTAAATTATTTGTAAATCCAGATTTTTTGCTTTATTTTCGCACAAAACAAACAAATTTAACTTGACAAAAATTAATAAAATTGTTATTTTAAATCAGTTAACGTGCTTTTAACGATAGGAGGCGCATATGTCAAAATTAAAGAAATTGTTAGGTATCCTGCTTGTGGGATTATTTACGTTTTCTCTGCTTATCGCCACAGGTTGTACTCGTCACCCAAATGCAGACCAGATCAAGAAATTGGAAGAGGCCCGTAGCGCTTGTCTTTCTTCGGAACAGAAGCTCAGCGAGGTACAGAAGCAAAGACAGGATCTGGAAAATCAGTTGGCACAGAAAAAATCGGAACTGGAAGGGTTGAAAAAGGAAAAAGAAAATATTCAACAGGGCCTGAGTTCTTGGTCAACCGGGCAATAATTTAAGGTGAGGAGGCAGAAAATGAGAAAAATAAATGTAATAGCATTAATCGCAATCGTATCATTATTCCTGGTGTTTGGTTTATTTGCTCAGGAATACTCTTATGATTACAAGAAAATGACCATGGATGAATACCAGACCGAGCTGGCTAAATGGCAAAAATGCGAAGCTGAGAATAAGGCGAAAATCGCCGAAGAAGAGGCAAAAATTGCCAAACTAAAAGAAGAAATAGCAGCTGTAGATGAAGAAATCAACAAGGTCTGGGACGAAATTTATGCGTTAATGGAAACGGACAAATCCAATTTCGAAGCATATTTGCAGGAATTGAACAATTTAAAGAACGATTTGTCTGGTTTCGTGGCACTCTCGCCGGAAGAAATTTACACCAAAAAGGATGAAATTGACGCATACCGGAAACGTTTGGAAGAGCTGAAAGGGGATAAGCGGAGTTTACATTCCAAATCCCAGGGAATCATTTCTCAAATTGAAGGTTTGCTTGCACAGGCTGAAGAAAAAGCGAAACCGGCAGCGGCTGGTCGTTATGAAGTGATGAAGGGAGACTACTTGTGGAAAATTGCTAAAAAGCCGGAGATTTATGGCGATCCTTACCAGTGGATTAAAATTTATACGTACAATCGAGACCAGATTCAGAATCCGGATTTAATTTATCCCAAACAGGTGTTCCGGATTCCTCGGATGGCCGGTCCCAATGAATACTTTGTCCAGAAAGGTGAGTTTCTGTATAAAATTGCCGGATACACTTCCATTTATGGCAATCCGTTTAAATGGCAGAAAATTTACGAAGCCAACAAAGATGTGATCTCGGATCCGAATCTTATTTATCCGCATATGGTATTGAAGATTCCGAGGAATTAATTTCCCATGAAATATTAGCTTAATCGAAAATATTTTAAAAGGCTCTTGGTAAATGCCAGGAGCCTTTTGTATTTTTGGGACATAAAACGACTCGATTCGTCGTATTTTTGAGTAAAGCAAGCCATTTGTTAAGGTAAAGAAGATTATTTCAATGGATACCGTATCCAGAGTGTTAGAACGTACATTTATTGTAGATAAAGTTGATCCCCTGACTTTCTTTGGTGTTTCCGATCGGAATTTGAAAATCATTGAAAAATATTTTTCGGTGCAGCTTATTCCACGCGGAAATGAAGTGAAGATTATTGGCTCCCCGGAAGATGTCTCTGCCGTGGAAAACATTCTGAGCGAATTGGTGTTCATTGCTCACCGTAACAAATCGTTACAACAGAAGGATGTGGAAGCGGTTGTCCACATCACGCGGGCAAATATGACTCCAGCCGAGGGAAAGCCGCGCTCTGCACCCACCCATACCCGGGAAGAATTGGATGAGGTGGTGCTTTTCACAAAAAGTGGATTTATTAAACCCAGAACTGCTGGACAAAAAAGAATTGTGGATGAGATAAAGCGGAATGATATTGTTTTTGTAATTGGACCGGCAGGAACGGGGAAAACCTATCTTTCGGTAGCGCTGGCGGTAAATGCACTAAAGAACAAAGAGGTAAATAAAATTGTTCTGGCACGGCCTGCGGTGGAAGCAGGAGAAAGTTTAGGCTTTTTACCGGGCGATTACCGCGAGAAAATTGATCCTTATCTTCGTCCTCTTTACGATGCTCTGGAAGAAATGCTCCCCAGAGATTTGTTGAAAAAGTACATGGAACAAAATATCATTGAGGTGATTCCATTAGCATACATGCGCGGTCGCACGCTGAACAATGCTTTTGTAATCCTGGATGAAGCTCAGAATGCCACTTCGATGCAAATGAAGATGTGCCTGACGCGTTTAGGGGTAAATTCCCGCGCCATCATTAACGGCGATATTACTCAAATTGATTTACCCAAAAATACCATTTCCGGTTTGGTAGAAATTCAGGATATTCTAAAGGGAATTGAAGGAATTGGATTTGTTTATCTGGATAAAACCGATGTGGTTCGGCATCGGCTGGTGCGTGATATTATAGAAGCATACGGGCAAAAAAATGAAACTGAAACCAAGGAGGAACCATGAAAACCATTCGCGAAGCGGTAATTGTTTCTGCGGTTCGAACGCCTATTGGCTCGTTTAATGGAGCCCTGGCGTCCGTTCCGGCACCTCGTCTGGGAAGTATCGTTATTAAGGAAGCATTGGAACGAATCAACCTTCAACCTGAGAAGGTTGATGAGGTTATTATGGGGAATGTGCTTACGGCTGGAGAGGGACAGGCACCTGCCCGCCAGGCTGCAATTTACGCCGGATTACCCACTTCGGTGGGATGTATGACCATCAATAAAGTGTGTGGTTCCGGATTGAAAGCGGTGATGTTAGCCCGACAGAGTGTGGCACTGGGCGATTCGGATATCGTCGTGGCCGGTGGAATGGAAAATATGTCCAGTGTACCCTATTACCTCGCTAAAGCTCGATTTGGTTACCGCCTGGGGAATGGTGAGGTGATTGATGGAATGGTACATGACGGATTGTGGGATGTGTACAATAACTTTCACATGGGAAATGCGGCGGAAATTTGTGCTCGCGAAATGAATATCACCCGGGAAGAGCAGGACGAATACGCTGCGATGAGTTACAAGCGTGCTTTGAAAGCGCAGGAAGAAGGCTGGTACAATGAAGAAATCGTGCCGGTGACCATCCAGACGCGCAAAGGGGAGGTGACTGTGGATAAAGACGAGGAACCGGGAAAGGTGAATTTCGAAAAGATGCCCAAATTACGTCCCGCTTTCGAGAAAGATGGTACAGTTACCGCTGCCAATGCTTCCAAAATTAACGATGGTGCATCTGCCGTGGTGGTAATGGCTGCCGAAAAGGCCGATGAATTGGGTATTAAACCCATCGCCAGAATTATCGATTATGCAACCGCTTCTAAGGATCCTGAATGGTTCACCACGGCTCCAGCGGATTCCATCAATAAGCTGCTGGAAAAAACCGGAATGAGCACCAGTGACATTGACCTTTTCGAAATCAACGAGGCTTTTTCGGTTGTAGCGATTGCTAATAATCGGTTGTTAAATCTGGATGTGGAAAAAGTGAATGTAGCAGGAGGTGCAGTTGCTCTGGGCCATCCCATTGGGGCCAGTGGTGCCCGCATTCTTACAACCTTGTTGTACAATCTGAAACGTACCGGTGGAAAACGGGGAATTGCCTCCCTGTGTATTGGAGGTGGCGAAGCTGTAGCTATGATGGTGGAAATGATTTCGTAAAAATTTCAGACAATAGGAGGTAAAAATGAATATTCAAAAAGTAGGAGTTATTGGAAGTGGAACCATGGGAAACGGAATTGCCCATGTGTTTGCTTTATCGGGTTTCGACGTGGTGATGGTGGATATTCGGGAGGAATATTTACAACGTGCAATGGCGACCATCGAAAAAAATCTCCAACGTCAGGTAAAAAAAGAGATCATCACTCAGGAGGATGCTGACGCCGCTTTAAAAAGAATTCATACCAGCATTTCTCTGGATGAGGTAAAGGACGTACATCTAATTGTTGAAGCAGTGACCGAAGATTTAAAGATTAAACAGGATTTATTTAAAACACTGGATAAATTATGTCCACCGGAAACAATTTTTGCCAGTAACACTTCTTCTATCTCCATTACCAAATTAGGTGCAGGCACTTCCCGTGCGGAGAAATTCATTGGAATGCATTTTATGAATCCCGTACCGGTGATGAAATTGGTAGAGGTGATTCGCGGGATTGCCACCAATGATGAAACGCGGGATGTGATATTTGAACTGGCTAAGAAATTGGGCAAAGTACCCGTGGAAGTGAATGATTATCCCGGATTTATCTCCAATCGTATTTTGATGCCCATGATTAACGAAGCAATTTTTGCTCTGATGGAAGGGGTTGCCGATCGCGAAGCAATTGACACAGTAATGAAGTTGGGAATGGCACATCCCATGGGGCCATTGCAATTGGCAGACTTTATCGGGCTGGATGTGTGTCTGGCTATTATGGAAGTACTTTACGAGGGATATCGGGATCCGAAATATCGGCCCTGCCCCTTGCTGGTGAAAATGGTAAATGCCGGGTATCTGGGACGAAAAACCGGAAAAGGATTTTATGAATACGAATAATAGAAAATTTAATCCTGATTTATTGAGCTTTAGCACAAAATTTTTAATTGGATTGGCATAATATGGGCAAAACAACGGATAAGACAAACGGTGAGGAATCTTCTTTCATGCTTTCGAGACGGCAGGCTCGCAGGTTAGCCCTTCAGGTGCTTTTTGCTAACGAATTTTTACACGAAGACATCCTTACTGTAGCCAACCGGATAGCCGATAGTTTGAATCAGGAGTTGAGCGGATTTAGCTGGGAGCTGATTCTGAAAACCGCCCAAAACCAGGAAAATATTGATCGCATTATTTACACCAATCTGCGGGGCAAGCGACTCGATCAGCTTGCCCCTTTAGATCGGGTGTTAATCCGATTGGCCATTAGCGAACTCCTTTTTTTCTCGGATATCCCTATTGAGGTTACATTCAACGAAGCCCTGGAACTCACCAAAGAGTTTATTAGTTTCCGAAGCAGTAAGTTTATGAATGGACTTTTGGATTCTATTTACCGTTACCTGAAGAGTAATGGCCAAATTCAGAAATCCGTAATAACCAAAACGAAAATACCTCATTCCCATAAATACAAAAAATAAAAAGGCATTTCATGAGGGTGGCAGTCATCTCGGATATTCATTCCAATCTGGCTGCACTCCGAACTGCTTTATCTTATATTCATGCGCAATCGGGAGATAAAGTTATTTGCCTTGGAGATGCAGTAGGATACGGCCCGCATCCGAATCAGTGTATCCAATTATTGCAAAAAAATGCTCATGTCTGCATAATGGGTAACCACGATCATGCGGTGCTTGGGCTTACGGATCCTCGTTATTTCAATCTGTACGCGCGCCAGGCTGTGGAGTGGACTCAGCGTGTTCTAACCGAAGAAAGCCGTTTTTACTTAAAAAAGCTTCCCCTTTTTCATAAAGAAAATGGTTTTCTTTTTGTGCACAGTACCCCTGTGCATCCCGAGCAGTGGGAATACATTTTTTCGGAACGTCAGGCCAGGCGATATATGGAACTGATGGAAGAACAGGTGTGTTTTATTGGACATTCTCATATTCCTGGGGTATTTCCTGCTCAGGAGCCAAGTTTTTATGAAGAAGAAACAAAGCTGGATTTCCGAAAGCAAAAATATATTGTGAATGTGGGGAGTGTGGGGCAACCACGCGATAGGGATCCGCGTTTATGTTTTGTGTTATTCGATACAGACACAGGATACTTGAAATTTGTTCGCCTGGAATATCCTGTGGAAGAAACCTATCAGCAAATTCTGGAAAATGGGCTTCCGCATTTTTTGGCAAGACGGATATTAGAAGGATATTAAGATTGATTTATTATTTTAAACCTTAATCCGTGAGATAATTTTTCTAACTCTTTAATAACCAACGAACTACACATAGAAAAAATCACCAAATTGGTGAAAAGATGTTTTAACCTTTTCAATTTATGCTAATATTCCCATGAAGGCAAAAAGTGAG
>JALWDQ010000842.1:0-2423 GCA_027039625.1 Calditrichia bacterium
TTTCATTTTCACACAGCCTCTTGATTTCGTTGGCTTGTTATTGACTCGGAAGTTGAAATACCAATCTGTAAAAAATTGGGATGCATAAAATGTGAATTCCAGTGTGCAGGATGGATTTTTTACCATCGATTTGCAGATTACGTAAGTATTAAAAAATACTCATTTTCCGAAGCGTTTGGAAACCCAATCAACCACAAAAACAGAGAGCAGACTGTGTATCCGAATTCCAGTGTAACCCCAGAACAATGTACGACCTGGATTGAAATTTCAGCTTCTCACTATCGGCAGAACATGGCGTTTTTCAGGAAGCTCCTCTCCCCGGAAGTGGAGCTTTGCGCGGTGGTTAAGTCCAATGCTTACGGGCACGGAATGCTGTCCATTGCCCGGCTGGCCCGGGAGAATGGTGCACGTTCCTTTTGTGTACACGCATTGGATGAGGCGCTGGAACTGCGCCGGGCGGGCTTTCGAGAGGATGTGCTCATCATGGGACCGGTACTGCGCTCCCGCTTATCCGAAGCAATTGAAGGGAATTTCCGATTAGCCATTTTTACCCGGGAGACCCTGCAGGAGCTGGACCGGCTTACCCGCCAGACAAATCGCTCGATTCGCCTTCACCTGAAACTGGAAACCGGTACCCACCGCCAGGGGGTGGAAACAGAAGATATTCCGGAATTCCTGGAAATCATTCGCCGCAACCCGTTCCTCATTCTGGAAGCGGCTTACACCCATTTTGCCAACATCGAGGACACTACCAATCACGAGTTTGCATTCGAGCAACTACGTATTTTCCAGGAGCAGGTGGATTTTATTCGCCAGAGGGGATTTCCTAATCTCCGGCAACATACGGCTTGCTCGGCAGCAATTTTACTCTTTCGGGAGACCCATTTCGACATGGTACGGCTGGGGATCAGCCAGTACGGTTTATGGCCCTCCCGGGAAACCCTGGTTTCCTACAAAACCATTCATCAAACCGGAGACGAGCGGCTGCTGGCCCCGGTGCTTACCTGGAAGACCCGGGTTACTCAGCTCAAAACGGTGCGCCGGGGCCAGTGCATCGGGTACGGCTGCACCTACCAGACCACTCGCGATTCTCGCATTGCGGTACTGCCGGTGGGATATGCCGATGGGTACGACCGCCGTTTAAGCAACCAGAGCTACGTGCTCATTAAAGGTCAGCGGGCGCCGGTGCGGGGACGCATTTGCATGAACCTGATGATGGTGGATATTACCGATATTCCCGGGGTTGAACTGGAGGAAGAAGTGGTTCTTTTGGGGCAGCAGGGTCGGGAGCGCATCACGGCCGAGCATCTGGCGTCTCTGGTGGGAACCATCAATTACGAATTTGTTACCCGCATCAATTGGGGGATTCCCCGATTTGTGGTGGATTAAATCTGGTGGCAAAAATAAAATGAGATTGCCCGTAGAAAATTATTCATTCTAAATTTCGAAAAACAGAAAAAGGGAGATTGCCATGCTGGTTAAACTGAGTGTACCCACCCATTCTCGTACCGAATTTGTGGATGTGACCCGTGAAATTCAGCAGGTGGTGCGGGAGAGCGGAGTGAAATCCGGAGTGTGCCACATTTTTGTCCCTCATACCACAGCTGGTGTGACGATCAACGAAAATGCCGACCCCAGTGTAGTACACGATATTTTAATGGAACTGAACAAAATTATCCCTTTTAACGACAATTACCACCACCTGGAAGGAAACTCTGCTGCACACATTAAATCTTCTCTGGTAGGACCCTCCCTTACGGTGATTATTGAAAACGGTCAGATTCAACTTGGCACCTGGCAGGGAATTTATTTTTGCGAATTCGATGGGCCCCGCCATCGGAAGCTGTGGGTTAAGGTGATGGAGGGATAAGCAAAATAAAACAAGCAGTTTAACTATTGTATTGGTAGCGCCCAAAGCGGCAAATGGTTCTGCTATTTTGTAACCCGGCTCTCCCGGGTCGGGGATTTTAAAGCCAAATGATAAAAGTTAAAGAATTCTCTTCCATACAATAAGTAAGTTAAGAAATTTCAGAGGGGTGGAGCGCTGAAGCAATCTGGAACATTCCTTTTGCTGGAAAACTACCAGGAAAACAAATTCTTGACCTGTGGTGAGAGAATATTGTTTCGCTCCACCACGTTCCGCTCGCTCACAGAGCCTTAGGGGCAATGACATTTTGCGCTCTCTGCACCTGTTTTGTGTTCTTCGGGATTGAAAAAGATTAACCGCAAGGGGCACAAAAAATGAGCAAAGAACGTGGTATAGAATGTAAAAGGTAACCCTTGCGTTCATTGTGCCTGCTTCGCGCTCTGTGTGGTTAAATAAGATTAACCGCAGGAGACACAAAGAACAACCCTCTTTTAAATCCCAATTCTTTTGGATTCAAAATCCCTGCAACTAATGATTTTTAAAATCCAGTCAATCC
>JALWDQ010000843.1:0-7486 GCA_027039625.1 Calditrichia bacterium
GCGATGACAATGCAAGGTTTTAATTATTTACTCCAGTACTACTTACAGCGTAATCTTGGATATTCTGCGTCTGACAGCGGCCTTTTTTGGACAATAATGTCAATTGCCACACTTTTGGCTACGATCTTTCTCGGGCGTCGCAGCGACCAAGTAGGGAGTAGAGTTCTAATCATTTTCGGAAATGTGTTGCGGTTGTTTTCTTTTGTATTATTATTGATCACACTCTATATCCATCACTTTACCATATTGTTGATAGTAGCAGTTGTTAGCTTATTTGGGTTGGGAATGGGGTTATCCAGCGCCCCAATAAATTCACTAATCGTAGGCTCTTTCTCTCGCTCGGAGACGGGAACGGTGTCTGGTATCTACTCAATGTTGCGAACATTGGCAGGTAGTGTTGGAGTTATACTGTTTGGTTGGCTTTTGTTGTTCGGAGAAAAAAGCACTCATGTAAGCTTAAGTGCACCAATACTTGCGGCGGTAGCAATCACATTATTTGGATTGTGGATAATTTATAAAGTACCACGAGGATTATAAGCTTTACCCTTATGTAACTATACAGCTTCTTCTGCAACACGTTTTTACCACGAAGGCACAAAGCCACAAAGACACAAAGAAATTTTTTATTTTCCCCTTTGTGCCTTAGTGTCCTTCGTGTCCTTAGTGGTTTTTGCCTTGCTATGAGAGGGTACGTGTATAGTTACACCCTTATGACAATTTCTAAAGCGAAACATTATGCTAATTGCGGTCGGCGGGGGCCTCGCGGCCCCCACCGCCGTTCCCGAACCGTGCGTGACAGTTTCCCGTCACACGGCTCTTCGTACGATGAGCCTTTGTCATAGGCACCTTGGGCCGTGGACTTCGTCGTGGCAGTGTGCATGGAGGAGCGCCAGATTGCGGGCGCTGTTGTCCCGTCGATTCCCATTGATATGGTGGACTTCCATGACATCGCTGCTCATGAAGTGCAGGCCGCAATGTGCGCAGCGGCCTCGCTGCCTTTTCAGCAGGGTGACAACCCGTTGGTTGGCCATGGGGTAGCGTTGCAGGTGTTATCCGTCATCGGACCTCTTGCCACCTGCTACTTACCAACTCGCGAACCCGCTTGGCGATTTTTGCGTCTGCAATAAAAATAAAGTCCAATGTCCGATGTCCAACGTCCAAAGTCGGCGGCGTTTACGGTTCATAGTTGAACTCACCACCTGCGACTTGCCACTTGCAAACCTGCTTGGCGGCCTTGGCGACTTGGCGTGAGATCAGCTTTTGGGTTCCGGCTTGTTTGGGTTAGACCATGGTGGACAAAATTTTGTCCAGATTGGTCGGTAAATGGACAATTTTTTGTCCGCGGAAGGCATTATAATAATACCATCAAGCCAGGGTGAGTCATTTCCTCCCTTTTTCTGTAGCTGCATGGCTATCTTACCCATAGCGAGTCAAAAACCGCAAAGATATGAACCAAATCATGGCAAAGAAAAATTTTAATGTGAACTCACATGCTTCTTATTATATCGTCAGGATTTGGAAATTGAAACGAGGCATTCGGTATGGGAATCAAAAATGAGCGGACGAAGATACAAGGTAAGCATTCTCAGAATTTATTTTTATTACGCCTTCGCATACTTTTATTTATGGATGCCCATTTGGGTGATTTATTTGCAGAGGCGGCGTGGCCTTAGTCTAACTCAGGCAACGTTCATTGATTCCTTTTTTTTAATTACACTGGCTGCTAGTGAAATACCCACGGGTATTGTCGCCGATACGTTTGGGCATAAGGCATCTATAGTGAGCGGCATTGGTCTATACGCCTGCGCATTAGTGTTATATGGTTTTGGATCAACTGTCCAATTGTTAGTAGTTGTAAGCATTGCTCGCGCCATAGCAGTTAGTTTCATTTCAGGGGCAGAGTCAGCCTTTGTTTACGATGTGCTCTTTACATTTCAACGTACATCCGAGTATGTCAAGGTGATAGGTCGGGCAAAGGCTGTTAAGCAAGGCTCGATCGCATTAGCAAGTGTAGCCGGGGGGATGCTAGCTTCTTTTGACCTCACTCTTCCTTTTTTTGCGACGGCCATTATGAATATTATTGCTTTGTTCCTTATTGCCTCAGTGAAAGTAGCACCGCATAGCCTACCCAATTCTTCAGGGAATAGGAAAGCGCTGTACGCGACGACTCGTCGATCGATTCGGTCTCTCATCGACCAACCTGTTATCTCTTATGTGCTTTTGTACTCTGCCGTTTTAAGTATTCCCACATACCTTGTAACCGCAATCTTTCTTCAACCACAAGCCCTTGCACTAGGTCTTCCTATTGCGTCAATAGGTATTCTATCTATGTTATTCCGATTGGCTAATACCCTTGGGTTTGCATCTTCTCACCGAATGATCGAGAATTTAGGAGAGAGGACATGGTTTTTTGTGGCGCCCATTTTCATTCTTGGCGGCTTAGTACTTCTAGCATGGATACCATCTTTGCTGGGAATCCTGTTGTTTACAATAGCATGTTTTGTCAATGCAGCAACGCGTCCATTAATCGAGAATGTGCTTCAACGTGAATCGCTGCAACATACACGTTCAACAATTTTGTCAATAGATTCGCTTCTATCTAGGTTGATGATCTCAGGAAGCGTGGTCGGTCTCGGGATTGTTAGTGATGCATATGGTTTATCTGTTGCCTATTTGATGATCGCTATCATGATTTCCTTCGTTCTTTTCCTACTTTTTTCAGTGCAGTTAATTATCAACTATTAAGGCATACCACTTTTGCAATACCTCTCCGAATTCTTGCGGGTAAATGTTAAGGAGTGAATTATTAATGAGAGCAATAGTTGTTACAGGCGGAAAAGGCAGCCGATTAAAGCCATTTACTAAACATATGCCAAAGCACCTTCTACCTGTTGGACAATTTTCGTTGCTCGCTAATCTACTTAGGCAATTGGACAGTGCTCCATCGATAGAATCTATTGAGGTGGTTGTCGGCTGGATGGCTGAACTGATTCTGCATGAGATAGAAAACTTAAATCTTAGTACACCTATTAAGATTCTATACGATACAGAATGCTCTGGAAGCTGGTGGCCCATTGTAATTCAGCGAATAAGACTTTTGCCTCAGGATGAACCGCTTTTGGTTCTTCTAGGAGACATATTTACCATTTTTGATATTGAACAATCTGTAGGGATAAGTTCGCTTGCAATGGATAATTTCATAGTATTGTCATTCCTAGCTAGTCACGCGGGCTTATATCGAGGCGTGCTTGAATTTGAGGCAGAAACAAGTAAGGTTCGTCACTATCATGAGCGCGTCACTGTAGAACAAGATTGGATAAACGTTGGCATCTACATTTTTACGCCTCAAATTTTGTTGTTAAATGGTTTATACCAGTTTTATCCAGAGAATCAATTATTCCCTCGTCTTATCGACAGTAATAGACTGGTAGCATTTCCGCAGGTCGGGATATATGCTATAAATGTCAACACAGCAATTGAGCTGTATTGGGCAAACATGGCAATTTTTAAGAACGATATTATTCGTTCAGCAATGGGGATTACTGGGAAGCATAGCATTAGTCCTCGTGCTCAAGTTCATGAGTCGGCCATAATAGGAGATTCTGTGGTAGTCGGAGACAACGCTGTAATCGGTCGTAATGTTGTGTTAGAACAGTGTGTAGTGTTACCCCACACAAAAATCGGACCTGGTACAGAATTGAAGAGGGCCATTATCGGTCCATATAGTCAAATATCAATAGCAGAGTCATACTCATAATTAAATTTAGTAGGAAACAAGGAGAAGATCTTGCGAATTCTGATAATCACTTCAGCTTATTGGCCAGTAGTAGGAGGTGGCGAAACACATATTCGTCATCTGGCAGAAGGCATGGTTAAGATTGGGAATCAAGTAACAGTCATTACCGATAGGGCAAGACCACAAAGCCCACCTATAGAAATACTAAATGGTGTTACCATCCTACGCACAACGACTTATTTGGATTCATTGACGCGAGTAGATAAAATCGTTTGGAAAGAGTTAATTACAAGTGTATTGAATGATTTTGAAGGTTATTTAAAAGAGGCTGGTTTCGATTGTATACATGCTCATAATCCTATGCCAGCCTTTCTAGGAAGTATTCTTAAGGAGGCTTGGGGGTGTCCATTGATAGTAACCTTTCATGAAACTCTGCCTGAGACCAAGCCATTTGGTGTTGGCAGAATGAAGTTTATGTATAAACGGCTTCCTTATGATAAGATCGTAGCTGTCAGCAGATTCTTTTTTGAACAAGCGATTCATTATGGTGCAGATGTTAATAAAGTTGAATTAATTTATCCAGGTATTGATTTCAGTCGTTTTACTCCTATTAATGATGGAACTCGTATCCGCCAATCTATCAACGTCTCAGATTCCGATTTCCTTATACTTCTCGTTGGGCGCTTCAAACCTCGTAAAGCACAACTAGACCTGGTTCGGGCTATGAAGCAGGTTGTGGTGACTGTACCCAATGCAAAAGCTTTGTTAGTTGGCACTGTGGACGATGGTTCGGTTGACTATTTGAATGCTGTGCGAGAAACAGTTGCTTCTTTAGGTTTGAGCGATCATATATCGATCAAAACTGATTTTTCTTGGGATGAGATGCCTAATGTCTTTGCAGCAGCAGACTTGGTTGTTCAACCAAGTCACGCCGAGGGGCTTGGTATCGCCTTGTTAGAGGGTATGGCCTCTGGTCGTCCTGTTGTTGGCACACAGGTGAGTGGAATTAGTGAGATAATCATTCATGGCAGCAATGGATTGCTTGTACCCCCTGGTAACGTGGGGTGTTTGGCCAGGGCGATAATTCATATTTTGACCAACGCGAGTTTGGCACAACGACTTGCAGAACAGGGTCTAAAGGACGTTAAAGAACGGTTCAGTCTTCAGCAAAGCCTTGAAAGCACTTGGCGCGTTTATCAAGATATTACATCCATCTACAAGTGATCGATCATTGAGGAAACATCAAGTGACGTTTTGGCACATCTTGTGATATATGGTTTTCACCTGCTACTTGCTGCTTGGGTTCTGCCCGCAATGGATGGGAGATTTTCTAATGCTTCAAAACCCGTAACTATACAGGTATCCCACCCAACGCTTTGCCACGAAGGCTCGAAGCTTTTCGAAGACATGAAGAGAACCTTTATTTTCTCCTTCGTGCCTTTGTGCCTTCGTGTCTTCGTGGTTTTTACCTTGCTATGGAAAGGTAGGTGTATAGTTATCAAAACCCCTTATATTCTTATATTACAGAATGGATATGAAGCGCTTCCTTTTGTCGATTGTCTTGCTTTATATGACGCTTATGGGTGCCGGATGCATGATTGTCTCTCCAAGTCACCAAGAGCCCATGGTGTCAAAGACACCTATTTCGACATTGGCGACTCCCACCGCAGAGCTTTTGAACTATGGGAATAGGAATGCACCGGAGATCGCTGGGACTAAGACCGAATCTGAACCAGTACAAGTTATCGAGAAAACGCCTACCGTCTTATTGAATCGTGATATCCACCATGTCATTGAAGATAGCACCATTTCTCAGCTTACTATTGATGATCAGTTTGTATACTGGACTCGACACAATGACAATAAGCTCTATCGTATCCCGCTAAACGGCGATCGCAAAGAAGTGTTGGCTACTTCCCACTATCCGTCTGGACAATTTTCAGTCATGCCATTTGTTCGAACAGGAAAGTGGTTGATTGTCATGGATACCCCTATGGGGAAGGAGGAAGGTAGAACATGGCAAATCAGAGTCATCGATTTAGAAGATGGTTCAGAACGGGTCTTGATAGAATCAGAACGAGACCCCGCGAGCTGGCCTGGGCCAGAAATTCGAGGGGACAACAATAGAATTGTAGTCACCTACAACCACAGCTCTGCCCAAAAGCAATGTACGGAAAACACATTCGCGGTTATTGACCTTCAGACGGATGAAGTCCTAAAATTGGATGAAGGATGTGCGGAGAATCGTTATTTGTGGGTATTTGCAGGAATCTCTGGTCCCTATGTGGTAGCGGATCGTTATCTCCCTGACTATAAAGGAAAAACAAGCGACATCTTTCTCTTTAACCTGAACACCAAGGAGCGCACTCAACTAACTCAAGATGGCCAGAGCAGCATGCCAGATGTATCAGGGCGTTGGATTGCATGGAAAGCTTCGCCACGATTCACCTTTGGTCAGACGATGCTTTACGATATAGAAACCGGCAGTCGTTTTTTAATCGATTTGCCAGATATTCCTGGTCTCCCTGGATATCGGGCTCCTAGACTGGCGAGTGGTCGGTGGTTATACTGGCGAGTGACGAAGTCAGGAGAGCCAGTATTCGTTTTTGACTTAAACAAACAATCTTTACTCGAGATCGCCCCAGCTAGCAATACAGAAGATATTCGCAATAGAACGATTGACGGAAATGTTATGGCTTGGGTAAGAGTTAGGCTGCACACGCTGTCGGACTCTGTTATTGAATGGACTGAATTACCTCCCTAGCGCCTCATTGCGTGAAATTTCCCTCGGTCGATTCGCGCCCAAAGTGTACCAGGCATTCGCAGCCAAAGGGTACCACCCCTTCGCGGCCAAAGAGTAGCGGGTGGCAGGCGTTATCCGTCATCGGACCTCTTGCCACCTGCTGCCTACCAACTCGCAAACCCGCTTGGTGATTTTTGCGTCTGCAATAAAAATAAAGTCCAATGTCCGATGTCCAACGTCCAAAGTCGGCGGCGTTCACGGTTCACAGTTGAACTCACCACCTGCGACTTGCCACTTGCAAACCTGCTTGGCGGCCTTGGCGACTTGGCGTGAGATCAGCTTTTGGGTTCCGGCTTGTTCGGGTTAGGGCAAGGTGAACAAAATTTTGTCCAGATTGGTCGGTAAATGAACAATTTTTTGTCCGCGGAAGGCATTATAATAATACCATCAAGCCAAGATGAGTCATTTCCATTCCCTCTTTCTTTTACGCCATTCATAAGGGAGGAAGAACGTGTACAGCAAACGTCACATGAAATTCTCCGTTCGTTCTGTCATGTGGATGCTGGCTATTTTGTTCGTGGTGGGCATGGCCCTTTCCATAACCATGGCCACGTTGCATATCCATGCCCACGGGGCAGCGAGCCGATGGTTCTCCCCGGTGATCACCGATTGCAGCGGTGGTTGTCCTCTTGATAAGTGGGGAAGTAATGGCTGATATTGGTGTGTTAGCGCTGGCGACCGGTCCAGCGTTTCCGACTCACTTAGTTTCATGGAGGGTAACTATACAGCTCCTTCTGCAAGACGTTTTTACCACGAAGGCACAAAGTCACAAAGACACGAAGAAATTTTTTATTTTTCCCTTTGTGCCTTGGTGTCCTTCGTGTCCTTAGTGGTTTTTGCCTTGCTATGAGAGGGTACGTGTATGGTTACCATGGAGGTAATCTTATGAAACGCTACTCTCAATCCTTCACTCGTGTTGTGCATGTGTTGTTGGTGGTTGCGCTGCT
>JALWDQ010000844.1:0-2417 GCA_027039625.1 Calditrichia bacterium
GGCTCGCTTTCTGATTGCTCAATTTTTATTCTATTTTACCAGCATCACTGCGGTATTGATTTACTGGTCACGGATTTATGGCAATGGCCGCTCCTGGCGCTGGATGCGCCCTCTCAGCCTTTCGGGGCTATTCGGGGTATTCTACATTGGAATTACCGTGCTTTTGGGAATCATTTACCTGGGCGGAGTTTCCCGGCCTCTTTCTAATTTATCTGTGGGATTTCTCATCGGTCTGGGATTGGGGCTGGGATTTGAATTGGGAGATTGGTTGGTGCAACGATTTCTAAATACCGAAAGAAGCAATCAGCCATCTATCTCAACGTAAACGCTCTCCTACTTTAAATCGATATCCCCGGAGAAATGCTTCGGTATTCAGCACTTTCTTCCCGGCTTTTTGAAGCTCCAGAATCGCCACAATTCCGGGCTGGCAGGCAATGTGCAATTCTCCCTTCTCTGCTTTGACGATGGTTCCGGGAGGGGCAACCTGTGAATGCACATCCACCACACGTGCCCGGTAAAATTTCAATAAATCATTCTGATAATAGGTAAATGCCGCGGGGTGCGGAGAAAGTCCGTGAATCCAGTTTTTTACCTGCTCGGCAGATTGCTCGAATGAAAGATGACACATTTCCCGGGTTATTTTGGGTGCCGGGGTAGCCAGTTCCTCCCTCTGCAGAATGGGTGTTATGTCGCCTTCTGCCAGCCGATTTACCACATCCAGCAGCAAACGTCCCCCCTCTTCCGCCAGTCGATCGTGCAGTGTTCCTGCTGTATCCTCCGGAAATACGGGAAATTTTTCCTGAAGTAGAATCTCACCTGCATCCACCCGCTGATTAATGCGGATAATGGTGATGCCGGTTTCCTTTTCCCCATTAATAATAGTCCAGTGAATGGGAGCAGCACCGCGGTACTTAGGCAAAAGCGAAGGATGCATATTAATGGTGCCCAGGGGAGGAATGGTAAAAACAGCCTCTGGTAAAATGCGGAAAGCAACTACCACAAACAAATCGGCCTGGAGGGATTGGAGTTGGTGAATAAACTCGGGGTCTTTCAGTTTTTCCGGCTGGAGAATGGGACTCAGGTTTTTTTCCAGGGCGAACCGTTTAACCGGCGTAGGCACCAGCTGCTGCCCACGACCGCGTGGCTTATCGACTCCGGTAACCACCCCAACCACCGAATGTGGGGATGCTTCCAGAACACGAAGGGAGGGAACGGCAAATTCCGGCGTCCCCAGAAATACGATGCGTAATGGTCTCACCGAACTGCGTACGTTTCTTCTAATTCCCGGATGCGGGGTTCCAGTAATTTTTTCTTAATGGGAGAAATTTTATCCGTAAACAGAATACCATTCAAATGATCAAATTCATGCTGAAAGACCCGGGCTAACAATCCATCCATTTCCTCTTCCACCGTGCTGCCATCCAGTTTCTGGTAGCGCACCCGAATGCGGGTGGGACGCACCACCTCTTCGCGAATGCCCGGAATGCTGAGGCAACCCTCCTCGTACGGCTCAGAACCTTCGGCTTCCAGAATTTCCGGATTGATAAATGCCTCTGCTTCCCAATCTTCATTAATAAGATGCTTATCCACCACAAACATACGCAGGGAGATATTCACCTGTGGTGCCGCCAACCCAATCCCGTCGTTTACCCGCATGGTGTCTATCATGTTGGAAGCCAGTTCTTTCAACTCCTCTCCCCAATCCCGAACGGGTTCTGCCACCTTCCGTAGCGTGGGATGACCAATTTTTATAATGGGTAATACTGCCATTTCACATCCTGTAAACTTACATCATCAAAAAACAAATTTCATTTATGCCTGTTTAATGACATTGGCAATGGCGCTGCGTTCCACATCCACTTTAACGCTTTCGCTAATTTTCAGCACCACTACCTTATTATCGTTCTTAAAACCCACAATTTTACCATGCAGCCCACCTGCAGTGACGACATCGTCCCCTTTCTTTAACGCATCCAGCATTTTCTGCCGTTCTTTTTGTTTTTTAGCCTGAGGGCGCAAAATGAGAAAGTACATAATTGCCAGAATTAAAATTAAGGGTAACATGCCCACAATGGGGTTACTTGCCGAACCGCCCTGTCCACCTGCCGCTGCATATAATGTTTCAACCACGTGTTATCTCCTATTTGTTTTTTCGTTCCCAATTTGATGCAAAATTTAATACTCGGTTACAGGGAATCCAAATTGCAAACGGAAAATTACCTGAAATAGGGAGAAATTCCTAAATAGAGCATACCTTACTCTCGTTACATTAACCCATTTGCAAGAATTCATCTTTCGCCTGCGCTATCTCACAAGAAGCATTTTCCGGGTCTGCTGAAAATGTCCTGCTTTCAAACGCACATAATACACCCCGCTGGATAGACTACTCCCATCAAACTGCACTCGATAGGTTCCCG
>JALWDQ010000845.1:0-808 GCA_027039625.1 Calditrichia bacterium
CCGCTGCTCCAATCCACTTTCTTTGTATCATGTTCCGTGGTCTCCTGTTTTCGCTTCTTGTGAAATATCCGTTCTGTTGCCGTATTCCGATTTGCCCCCTTCCGGAGGGCTCTTGCTTTATTAAAAAGTGATTTTTTACTCCGGAAATACTTCTTCGTACCAATTATTGACGATTCATGGAATTGAAAATTCGCAGCGGCACCCCACCAGCATTCCAGGCCGTTTCCGGAAGCGCTTCGGATTTTCCTTCCAGATTCTCCACAATGACATCCTCACCCGGCCATACCTCCAGCAACACTTCTCCCCGCCGGAGGTTGTAAATTCCATCGGCCAGGCTCCCCTTGACGCGCACCGTGCGCCAGGGAGCGGTGAACCGCACGGTAAGGGAGCGGCGAAGAGGAACTTCCCGGGATACCTGCGCGGTAATCACCACAAAATCACGAAATTTCTGGAGATGCACCTGCGCATGGCGAGCCATCTCCAGATACGTTCCCACATCTGCTACGGTGCCTACATAGTAATCGCTGTTCCGGATAATTCGAGCATGACGCTCGAAAGTGGAAGGGGTGACGCTGTAAGTATCCCGCACCCGGTGGCTTTCCATCACCCGGAGCTCCCGGGAATTTTCGGGAAACACGTGATGATACATCAAAATCGTCCATTTTCCCTGGCCTTTCTGCAGCCAGTGAATTAACTGCGCAGTGGTAGGCGTTTGCTCATTGCGGATAACGAAACTGTGCAGGAGGTAAGGGTCGGCCTCCCGGGGCAGATTGTAGCGATTTCCGCTAAGGCGGGCAAAGAGGTAAGA
>JALWDQ010000845.1:818-2416 GCA_027039625.1 Calditrichia bacterium
AGGTAAGAACTTCGCCGCACCATTTTGGTAATCCGGGCATCATACCCGGAAAAGGGATAATGAAACGTAAACACCGGTTGTCCCAGTTTTTCCTCCAGTTCCTTTTTGCTGCGGGTGAGTTCCTGTTCAATTTCCATGTCGTCCTGTAGCCTTCGCAGATTAACATGGCTCATTCCATGACTGGCAATCTCCCAACCTGCCGCACTCAATTTTTTTAATTGATCCCAGGTGAGGTAACGGGTCAGGAAGCCTCTCCGATCGCCGGTGAGCAACGGCTCCTTTCCAATGCGTTCTACGATAACTCCCAGCGTGGCAGGAAGCTGATACTTTTGCAAGATGGGGAAAGCGTAACGGTAAATCCCGTAGGTTCCGTCGTCGAAGGTGATAGAGACCGCACCGGCTTTTCCTTGCGGCCAGGGAGTCACTTCCGCCCGGAAGGGAATTGACCGGAGCGGGGAATTCTCCCGTATCGGGGGCAGCTGCTGGAAAGCATCCCGCACAAGATAATAGGACGGTTTCAAGCGCATCCGGTACCAGGGTTTTTCCCAGCCCTTCCACAGGTAGCGAATCCCGTGCTGGCGAAAAGAATCCGGCAGCTTTTGCAGCACGCTGTCTCCTTCCTGAATCAGGAAATAGAACCGAAACCCATCGGTGGTGGCGGTTTCGATTTCCGGGGTGTCCGGGTCGTTATCCAGCACCTGATGGGAGGAGGGATCGGTTACATTCAGCAGGTGCCAGGTGAGGCGAACCTCCACTTCCCCCGTTTCGGGATTGTAGTACCAATCCGCCAGAGAATTGAAGTCGTCCAGATGCGGATTACTGCGGCCAAACCGGAGGGTGCTCCGGTAATGAATGATTTGCGGAACCACGGTACCATCCAGCTGGATGCGCTGGCGATTGGCCAGCAGGCGCTGCTCCACAAATTTGCCTGCTCGGTTTTCCACGGAATGGTATCCGGGAATAAAATCGTGGTAGATATCGGTAAAAACGGAATACGGTTCATCCACCAGCAGGGCAGCGTGGCTGGTATCCCGAAGCACCAGCAGAAATTCCAGCCCGTCGGCGGTTTCTTCCGGCACGCCCGGGAAGCGGTGGTCGCCCAGGCGGCTGGAGTAGGTATCGATGCCAACCAGCACGTCCCGGTTTTGCCAGTCGAAATGCGGCGGCAAAGTAAGGCGCAGGTAAAAATGCCCCGCATCGGCCTGCGCATACACCGCCCGCAATATACCCTCACTCTGTACCAGCGGTTTCTCTTTCCAATCATCCACCAGACCATCCACTTCCACCGCGGCCTGCTCCATCGCCACCAGTCCAAAATTCTGTTCGGGATTCTCCAGATTGTGCCACAGCTTGCGTCGCTGCGCGGGTTGTTCAAAATCCATAACCAGCCAGTTGAATTTGAACCATTCGTCTATCCATTCGAAAAGAATTGCTCCCGCTCCACCCTGCTGGTAAATATCTCGAATTAAATGGGCATTGAGGCGACCCTGCTCCTGCTCCGTATGCCCACCCTGATGAAATCCGTTGGGGTCATAATGGCTATTCCCCCGGCTGGAGGGAACACCGAATTCGGCAATCACCAGTGGAATATCCGGTAG
>JALWDQ010000846.1:0-7456 GCA_027039625.1 Calditrichia bacterium
CTTCTGGCCAATGTGGTAAAAAGACTTAATTTAAACGTGGATATATTAACTGAAGGGTTGGATTTAGACAAAGCCATTAAATATGTTTATGCAGATCGCAATAGTATTCCCGGATATTATAAGCTGATAATCCATGGGCAGAATGTGGATGTCATATATTCCAATCCGGAAGATGACATTGATCCCAGAAAAATAGCTACCATTTCCGTAGGCGATACCTTAAAAATAAATCATTTTACCATGTTCCCGAATTGGGAATATTTGAAATTAAAAGATGTGAAAGAATTTGAGTTTAAAATTCGGGAGTTTGATAGAGCCATTGAAGATTTATGGAATAAAATTAGTTATTCGCTGGATAGAACGCGCATAATTCTTACCTTAAGTGTAAAAGATAAAGATCCGGAACGCGCTGCACTTATTGCCAATACCTTGGCCGATGAGTATATCAAATTCAATCTGGCGATGAAACGGCGCCGAACTGAAGAAATTATGAAAATCCTGGAGAATCAATTAAAAATTGCTAAAGAAGATCTGGACAAATCCAACGAACGCTTGAAAAAATTTAAAGAGGAAAATCCCTGGATTGTACTTAGCAATGATGCGAACATGCCGTTAACCCAGATTACTAATCTGAATAACCGGATAAACTCCATAAATTTAAAAATAAAGGATATTCAAAATCTTTTAAAACGGATTGGTAAAGTTAGTAATTTTGATGAAAAAATAACTACTTATCGGGAATTATTAACTTATTTAAGCTCTCAGGGATTTCCTACAGCACCAGCCTTGGAAGCTGAATTTGAGGAGTTGAATAACGAGCGCAATTCAATAATTGGGAATTATGCTCCGGCCCATCCTGTAGTTAAAGAAAATGAGAAAAAGTTTAAGATTTTATGCTCAAAAATCGAAAAGGCAGCAAAAAAATTTATTCGTTCGCTTAAAGCGGAAAAGCAGCGAATTCTGAAGGATATTGAACAGGAGAAATTTAAACTTACTAATTTGCCTTCTAAGGAATTAACTCTGGCCGAGTTGACCCGGGACAGAGATGTTAAAGAGAATTTGTATTCTACATTACTTTCCAAATATAACAAGGCGAAAATTGCTTATGAGGTAGAGGTACCTGACGTATTTTTAATTGATGAAGCAACTCCCCCAATGCGTGCGGGTAAGATGTTGTTTGTTATTAAAAATATTCTGCTGGGATTGATAATCGGATTTCTTTTAGGGGGAGGGCTGGCGGTGGTATTGGAATTTTTTGATAAAACAGTTCAGGATTCTCACGAGTTGCAGAAAAAACTTCCGCTGCCCATTATTGGTAATATCCCCTTTATTGAAGTGAAAGAACCTGAATGGGAAGAGCTGGAAGATGACGTCCCCAAACAAGATGCTAAACTGATTACCCTGGATTATTCTCCCACTATTGCTTCGGAGGCGTACCGGGAATTGCGGACCAAAGTACTCTTTCAGAATCAAAGCAAGAAAGTCTCGATATTATTAATTACCAGCCTTGGGCCAGGGGAAGGGAAATCTTTAACCATTTCTAATCTGGCCATTACCATTGCCCAGCAAAAGATTCCTACTTTACTTATTGATGGAGATCTACGGCGCGGTGTACTGCATAATGAATTTGGCGATAAAAAACGACCCGGGTTATCTGATTTTCTGGTAAGCAATGCTACGATTGATTACGATAATTTAAGCAAAATTATTCAGCAAACTATGGTACCAAACCTGTTTTTAATTAGTTCGGGATCTCAGGTGCCAAATCCCGCAGAAATTATTGGCTCGCAACGTATGAAAGATATACTTCAGGTGTTGCGAGGGCGTTTTGGAATGATTTTAATTGATTCTGCTCCATTCCAATCTACCCCAGATGCTGCTGTTCTGGCAAACTATGCGGATGCAGTTATCCTGGTGGTTAAAGCTGGATACACCAATGTGGAACTTCTGGGAGACAAAGTGCGGGAATACCAGCCCATTCGCGACAAATTAATGGGCGTTGTATTAAATGGAGTAAAAGTGAATCTGAAAAAACATTATTACAAATATTCGTATTATAACTACTAAATCGTGTGACTATGGAGAATGTGGTTATTCGGGAATTCTCGGGAGATGGTCGACAGTGGGACCAATTTATCCAACAACATACTGAAGCAAAAATTTATCATTTGTATCGCTGGAAGTCGGTTGTTCAGGAAGCATTTGGACATCAATCTTTATATTTAGCAGCCTATCGAGGGGAAGAACTGGTAGGTGTTCTTCCCCTGATTTTTTTTAATTCCTCGCTTTTTGGTAAATTTCTGGTGTCTGTTCCCTTTTTCAATTATGGGGGGGAACTTGTCGCCGATTCCGAGGTGCGACAGGCTTTCTATCAGCATCTCCAGCCATTTATACAGGAAAAGGGCTATCAGTTTGTGGAGTTCCGCCACGATCGTCCAATTGACACCGATTTGCCGGTGAAACAGCATAAGGTTACGTTCATCCTTCCTCTGCCCGAAAATACGGAAACTTTGTGGAAATCGCTAAAAGCTAAAGTTCGCAGCCAGGTGCGGCGTCCGCTAAAGGAATATATGAGCGCACAGGTAGGGGGAATTGAGCTACTTGATGACTACTACCATGTGTTTGCCCGGAATATGCGCGACCTGGGAACACCGGTTTATGCCCGAAAGTTTTTTGCGACTATTTTGAATCATTTCCCGAAAGAAGCCCGACTGGTGGTGGTGTATTCCCGGGAGCAAATTCCCGTGGCAGCCGCATTTTTGCTGGGCTTTCGGGATACCATGGAAATACCCTGGGCATCTTCCCTACGGGAGTACAACCGGTTTAGTCCCAATATGTTACTTTACTGGAAGTGTTTCGAAACAGCAATCGAAAATGGCTTTCGGTACTTTGATTTCGGGCGTTGTACACCGGGTAGTGGTACTTATCGCTTTAAAAAACAATGGGGTGGAACGGAGAAACCGCTCTACTGGTACTACATTCTTCCCGAAGGTGAAGAACTGCCTCAGATTAATCCTGAAAATCCAAAATATGAACTGGCAATTAAAATCTGGCAGAAACTGCCGGTATGGTTCACAAAACTAATTGGTCCTAAAATCATAAAAAATATCCCATAGCGGCCATTTATGTGGCAGATTGTATTCTGGACTTCGTTTTTGGTATCTCTGTACATTTACCTTGGGTATCCAATCCTGTTGGGGGTATTGCAATTTTTCCGGCGGAACCGCTGGCAAGTGGATGCGACCTTTCAGCCTACCGTCACGTTTATTATCTCGGCCTACAACGAAGAAGCGGTGATTGAAAAGAAGCTGGAGAATACTCTGAGCCTGGATTACCCCAGGGAGAAGATGGAGATTCTGGTGGTTTCGGATGCTTCGGAAGACCGTACGGATGAGATTGTCCGGGGGTATTCTTCGCAAGGGATTCGCTTATTGCGTATGCCCGAACGGCGGGGGAAGACTTTTGGGCTGAATCATGCTTTAAAGGAAGCGCGCGGGGAAATCGTCATATTTTCCGATGCTAACGCCATGTATCATCCCCGGGCCGTAAAGGAGCTGGTAAAATATTTTAGTGATCCCCGGGTTGGTTACGTGGTGGGCAAGGCCGAGTATTACGAGAACCTGGATAAACTGGCCGGAAAGCAGGAAAATTTGTACTGGCGCTACGAACTGAAATTGAAGGAAATGGAATCCCGGATTCATTCCGTGGTGGGAGGTGACGGAGCCATTTATGCCATTCGCAAAGAATTATACGAGCCTCTCAGTGCCGACGATATCAACGATTTTGTCAATCCCTTACAAATTGTGTACAAAGGTTACCGGGGAGTTTTTGCTCCGGAGGCCGTGTGTTACGAAGATGCGGCGGGAGATTTCACCAAAGAATTTTATCGGAAAAAGCGCATTGTGAACCGGAGCTGGCGCGGATTCTGGAAGATGCGCGGGGTACTAAATCCCTGGCGCACCGGCATTTTTGCCTGGGAAATTTTTTCCCACAAAGTGCTGCGTTGGTACTGGTGGGTCTTTGCCATTCTGCTGTTTTTCAGCAATCTCTTTTTACTGGGGGAAGGGAGCTTTTACCGTATATTTTTCGCTTTGCAGTTACTGTTTTATGGTCTGGTGCTTTTGGGCTGGTGGAGCATTCGCCAGAATAAAGAACTTCCTTCTATTTTAATGATTCCTTTCTATTTTATCGAGGTGCATTACGCCTCGCTGGTGGGGATTATCGAGAGTTTTTTAGGAAAAAGATATCAAACCTGGAGCACCGCGCGCAGCTAACCGATACAATCCTTCCCTGACCTTTGCGGACTCTGGCAAATTATTTGTGTTTCTAAACTGGGCATTTTATTTTTCCTCCAGAATTGGCCATATTGGTCACAATTTTTAGAAAATATTTTTTTATTTTATCCGCCAAATTTTAGTATTGTGCTGTTCATACGATTATTTAAAAAAAATTTTTAAATAGCAATAAGCAGGACGGAATGGGAAAAAATCTGGCGCAGAAAACTAAAGAAGGGGTTGCCTGGAATGCACTTTTTGGTGTTGGACGGTGGATTTTACGTTTTGGTGCCAGTGTTATTCTTGCCCGATTACTCTTCCCCAGCGATTTTGGAGTGATGGGTGCGGTGACCGTCATCCTTAATTTTACCAAACGGATGTCCAGTTTTGGGTTTAATCTGGTACTTGTTCAGAAAAAGGAAATTAACGACGATCACAAAGATGCGGTCTTTTATTTTAACCTTTTGCTGGAATCCCTCCTGGCGCTTATCATCATTGCCCTGGCTGCCTACCTGGCAGATTTCTTTCACAATCAGGCTGTGGAAAAAATTCTTTACGTGATGTCCATTATTTTTATTCTGGATGCGCTGGGCAGTGTTCCCAAAGCTTTGCTTCAGCGAAAGATGAAGTTCAAACAGTTTGGTATTGTACAATTAACAAATACCGTTACCGGGATGATTATCCCCATTGGCCTGGCGTTTTTGGGATTTGGTGTCTGGAGTCTGGTGTGGGGAAAAATTCTGGGGAGCATATTTGGAGTAATTATTGTTTTTTACTATGCCCGCTGGTTCCCCCGGCTTAGTTTTAAATTTCGTGCCCTGAAAGAAATGTTCTCTTTTGGGTTTTGGGTATATGCCAATAATTTAATAAACTACACCCAGAATAATATCGACTATTTTTTAATCGCACGCCTATTAGGGATAAATGCATTGGGGTATTACGAACGTGCTTTCAATTTGATGAATTTACCCCGGTTGCAAATTGCCCGCATAATTAATTCCGTTCTATTTTCCGCTTACTCCAAAATCCAGGAGCAAAACGAAAAAATTATTCGTACCCTGAAGCGCGTTCAAACCTCCATCGCTTTTGTGGGTTATCCCATCATGATCTGGTTATTTTTCGCCGCTCCTTCTTTTATAACGGTGCTTTATGGCCCCAAATGGACTCCGACCATCGCCCCTCTTCAGATTATGTGTATTTCCGGGTTAATTAATACATTGACTATGACTTTCTTTCCGGTTATCCTGGCTAAAGGGCTGGTCGCTCAAAGGACAGTATTACAGGGAACTTATCTGGTTATTCTTTCTGTTTTAATTGTTGCCAGTACCAAATTGGGTTTTGGTATTGTGGGGGTAGCCTGGAGTGTGGTAATTGGGTCAATTATCTATCTTCATTTTATTTTATGGTTGATGTGGAAATATTTGCGTTATTCCCCATTCACTTTTATACGGGCTCAAAGATCTGCTTTTGTGTATGGCAGCATTCAATTGTTCGCGTTGCTGCTTGTGGTTAATTTGCTGAAAAAGTACATTCTTGTCGAGTCCCTAACCATGTTTATTATTGTCTCGGTTGTTTCGGTTCTGGTATACTTCACGAGCCATATGGTAATTGGTTTCCAGGATGTTCAGGAGGTTTTTAATGAAATAATGGGTGATATAAAAAAATTGTTTCACAAATTTACTTCAAAGAGTGCACGAGTTACTTTGTCCCAAAAAGTATCCGGGGAGGAGAATTCCTGAATTGAAGCAGTGTGAATACACTTGCAGTGAAAAAGCATGGTGGACTGATACCGCATTTTCGGAAAGAAATAAAGCGATGTGGAATATTTATGTGCTATTGCTAAGAAACTTTGTTACAGTGAGGAAAAAAATTGTTTTATAGAAATTTAAGCACATTAGCATTTCTCATAAAGATAATTGGAATTGTTTTTAAAAGTGTTTCTGAGGGGTTCTGCTCGAAGATTTTGTACCGGGATTCGAATTAGTGCACCGGGGAGAAAGGGGAGAGGGTTTGGGATAGATGTGCGAAAGCAATGGATGTAACATAGTTCCACCTAATTGAATACGGGATTTTTTGATAATTGAGGATAGTTAATGGATCCGAAAACTGTGCTTAAAAAATTAAAAGCTACGTCAGTTGATGAAGTTCTTTTTCGCACGCGGAAAATGGTTCAGATATATTGGGATCGTAAGCACTTCCGCCGCGAAAGTGAAAAGCTGGCTGCGGATGATTTTGTTTTCTGGGAAGGAAGCGACCTATCGGTACTTCGGAATTCCTCCCGGAAAAACCGAAATCCCATCTGGAAACGTCGCTTTTTTCTGGATGAACGTCAACGCCGGGAAAATGCCGATTTTTTCCGTAGCCAGTATCCCGAGGAGTATCGGGTTAGCCTGGAGCGAGCTGAACGGATTTACCACAACCACCTACATTTCCTGGGAATTGATGTATCTTATCCCGGGGAAATCGACTGGCATCGGGATCCGCTTTCTGAGTATCGACATCCGCTTACTTACTTTAGAGATGCCAAGATTTTTGGTGGAAATCAGGGACAAGGCGATGTGAAACATATCTGGGAGGTAAATCGCCATCAGTATCTAATTGAGCTGGGAAAAGCCTACTATTTGAGCGGGGAAGAAAAATACGCACAGAAAGTGGTGCATCTGTTTCGGGATTGGTATCAGAAAAATCCGTACAAGCACGGAATTAACTGGAGTAGTGCTCTGGAAGTAGCGGTTCGTTCTCTGGCCTGGCTCTGGGCGTTTGCTTTTATCCGGGATTCGGAAGCGTTTACCGAAGAAATCAATTTCCTCCTGCAAAAAGCGCTTTATATGCACCAGCGGTATCTTTCGGAAAATTTGTCGTTCTATTTCAGCCCTTACAACCATTTAATTGGTGAAACCACCGCATTGTTCATCATTAATTACCTGTTTCCCCATTTTAAAGGGGCAGAGCGCCGTGCACGCCGTGCCTGGAATATCCTGAGCAAGGAGGTGACCCGCCAGTTTCATCCCGATGGTATGACGGTGGAACAAAGCTCGTACTATCACCATTTTACCCTGGGATTTTACATCCAGGCGGTGGTGCTGCGGCAGTTAAATGGGGACCCCGTAGAACCCCATGTGTGGAAGCAACTGGAAAAAGCCACGGAAATCATGATGTATCTTCAACGTCCCGATGGAACC
>JALWDQ010000847.1:0-7447 GCA_027039625.1 Calditrichia bacterium
GGCGGTACTCGCTTTTGCGCGGACGCCCATTCACAAAACAAACCAGAGAGGCAACGGCGTCTTTGCCCTGAAAGTTGGAAATATCGAACGCTTCGATGCGCACCGGTGGGCGGGACAATTTGAGAGCGCGCTGGAGTTCCGTGACAGCGGTAACTACTTTCTCCCGCTGTTTCATGCTTTGTAGCCGCAATTCTCCCAGTAAAAACTCCGCATTTTTCTGGCAGAGGTTCATCAGTTTCTTTTTCTCTCCAATGCGCGGTACACTAAGCTCTACCTTGCGTTTAGCCTGGCGGGTGAGGAATTCCCGCAACAGGTCTTCTTGTTCTCCGGGTGAATAAGGAACCAGAATCTGCCCCGGTACGGCATCCGCTTCCAGGTAATATTGTTGCAGGAATTGTCCCAGGATTTCCTCCTCGGGTTTTCCCTGCACTCCTTTCAAATAAAAATGATGGCGCCCTACAACTTTGCCATCACGAATTTTAAACACCACCGCGCAGGCATCGTCCTCCTGGCGGGCCAGAGCCACCACATCCCGATCTTCAAAATCCGGCAGACTGACTCGCTGGGCGTTGAAATAGTAATTGCGAATCATCTGTATCTGGTCGCGCAAACGGGCTGCATTCTCGAAATTTTGCGCTTCCGCTTCGCGATGCATGCGCGCTTCCAGTTCTGCCAGTAAATCCCGGGTTTTGCCCTTTAAAAACTGCTCAACCTGACGAATCATCCGATTGTACTCGGCCTGGCTTACCAATCCCTGGCACGGCCCCTCACACTGCTTGATGTGGTAATCCAGACAAAGCTTGATTTTCTTCCGGGCAATCACTTCCTCGTCCAGATGATAATTGCAGGAACGAATGGGGAAAATCTTGCGAATCGTTTTCATAATACGGCGCAGGTGCTTCACATCGGTGTAGGGGCCCAGATAACGGGAACCATCGCGCACAATCCGGCGGGTAACAAAGACCCGGGGAAAAGGTTCGTTGGTGATGCGAATGTACGGGTAGCTTTTGTCATCCCGTAAAAATACGTTGTAACGCGGTTTGTACTTCTTGATGAGATTGGCTTCCAGAATTAGCGCCTCCACTTCGTTATCCACCACAATGACTTCCAGATCGGCAATGCGCTGGCGCATGGTGCGGGTTTTCACATCCAGATTGCGGGCATCCTGAAAATAGCTGCGTACCCGATTCCGCAGATTTTTGGCTTTCCCTACGTAAATCACCTGTCCCGCGCTATCTTTGAAAAGATAAACCCCAGGCTGGGTGGTGATGGTCTTTAATTTATGAGAAATGATTTCATTCATTCTTTGAATCACTTACTGTTTTTTCTTCAAATATAGCGGATAAATTCGGCGTTTGCCAGAGTCAGGATAATCCGTCTTTATATTGCCCGTAACCCGGTTCCAGCCAAAAAAACGTTTGTTTTTTTATTAAATATTTCTAAATTGTTGATAATGATTATTAATATATTTTTTGAAACGATAGAGTGGTACGAGAATAATTGCGGTCTGTAACAGGAAATCACCAATGAGAAAACGGAAACCATCTTTACAAAAAGAGAAAATTCTGGAGCTGGTGCGCAGTGTGGAGAATCATCCTACTGCAGATTGGATTTACGCTCAGCTTAAGCCGGAAATCCCTCGGCTGAGCCTGGGTACGGTTTACCGCAATTTAAATGCACTGGTGCAGGAACAAAAAATTGCCCAGCTTATGGTGGGTAACATCGCTCATTTCGATGCCCGCACCACCCCGCATTACCACTTCATCTGCCAGGTTTGTGGCACCATTTACGATCTGGACACAGCTCCACTTCAGCAATCCATCCGGGAGTTTGTTGCCACTCTGCCCCATCAGGTAACTTCTCACCAGATTATCTTCCGCGGCATCTGCCAGAAGTGCAAAGGGAGTTCTTCCTGATTCTTTTCGTTTGGGCGAAAACCCGAGAGTAATTTTCTTCTGGTAAAAAAGCCATGCATTCCATATTAAAGAATCCTGAAATTTTCTAATTTCTTTAAAGAACACTTTGAACAAGAAAACCGAGGTAAGCGTTTTTTTTCTGTGCACTCGTAAAACTTTGTGAAAACGGTTTCCTTTGTGAGCAAAATCTGTTTCAGAAAAAAGGGTAGCATTGTGCGGAAAATCCAAGGCTTCCTTTCCGTGTATTTCCCTCTAAAGGGAACCGTTTGGATAATTCCTGTATCAGGCCACATCCCGGAGAACGCGGGCTCTGTCCCAACAGATATCTATCCGAAAAGGTCTTTTGGGGGATGGATTGAGTACACCTTCAAATGCTTTGCATTTATTTTTCTCCCTTTATGCTCTATGCCCTATGCTCTATGCCCTATGCCCTATGCTCTATGCCCTATGCCCTATGCTCTATGCTCTATGCTCTATGCTTTACGCCCCCATCTTTTCTGTGGTTTCTGTGTCTTCTGTGGTTTTCCGTATAAACGGTAATCGGCAACTAATACCGCTTTTCCCACCAGGTGCGCCATTTGCGAATGGCTTCGGCATTTTCCTGCGGTGACTTCAGCGCCTGGTAACCGAAGGTGTCTCCGGAATATTTCACAAGCAAATCCAGTACCTTCTGCCGGATAAACGGAATACGACATTTTTCCAGCAAATCGATTAAATGAAACGTACCCATCTTCTCGTCCAGTTGCACCATGCGCTGCACAATCTGAAAGCGTTGAAGCGGATTGTCCGTTTGGTGGTACAAATCATCCAGTTCGGCAATGGTACGAGCCGCCTGTAACCGCTGTTCAAATTCAGCAGAATTCAGAGGAGCATTATTGACGGGCTGATGTTCTTCTGTCGCATGGATTTTTTCAGAATGGGTATGGTCGCTTCGGAACGCCTGCCCCATCAGATAAAAACCGGCGAATACCACCAAAGTTAAACCCACTCCCGTTGCTAAATTTCGCAGAGCCAGACTCCTGCGCGGTGCCCTTACCACATAAAACACCAGCGAAAGCAGCAACAACACCAATCCGTAAGTGGCTACCACCGTGGGACCACTGGGTAAATCCGCGTGGTAGGAAACAAACAGCCCCAGCACGGAAACCACCGTACCCATGCTCCAGCCAATTACCAGTTGTTTCCACAACGTATCGGTAAGCATAATGGTGGCAATGGCCGGCACCACCAGAAATACAAACACCAGCAACACCCCGGCGGTACGCACGGAATGGGTAATCACCAGACCGAAGGAAGCGTAGAACAGAAAATCCCACCAGCGCACATTAATTCCCTGCTGGTAGGCCATCTCCGGATGATTGGAAATGAGCAGGAACTTATCCCGAAATATATAGTGGAAAAGCCCCACCAGGGAGTACACAATGGCAGCAGTAATAATCGTTTCCCATTTTACCCAGAGGATGCTTCCGGTTAGAATTTCCTTGATGTGCTCTGCTCCATGGGGCGCTCGATCCACCACCAGAATTGCCAGAGCGGCGGCCAGCGCGTACACCAGTCCGATGACCGCCTCCTGGGGAATTTTTTCATTCCGGATGCGGGAAACGGAAAAAATCGCGGCTCCTATTAGCGTAAATCCCAGAGAGAACCAGTAGGCCCCCGGGGTGGAGGGATCGATTCCAAACAGAAAGGCAAAGGTGGTGCCCAGAGCAGCAATTTGTGCCAGCGCCAGATCCACGAAAATCACTTTCCGCTTTATGACGTGAATGCCCAGATAGGAATGAATTCCCACCAGCACCAGACATTCGGCAAACGCCGGAAGCATGATATCCAGTATGTTCACATCCATCTTCTTTCCTTTCTCACCAATAGTTACCTGCGAATTTTTACGTCATCTTAAGCTCAACTTTCTACCCGGGCAAAAGCCTCTCGCAAATGGGTTATCCAATAATCAATTAACTGGAAATAGTTTTGCACTTCGGGAGCACCTCCCACAGAAAGCGGCACAATCACCGGTATTCCTCCAATTTTTTCGGCAATTTCTTTCACTTTGCGCTCGTCAAAATAATTAGCTGCCAGAATAACCTTTACCTGATACTTGCGCATCTTTTGCAACAGCTCTTCTACATGTTTAGGCGAAGGGGGAATACCCGGCTTGGGTTCCACGTACCCGATAATATCCAATCCAAAGATTTGTTTGAAATAAGCCCAGTTTTTATGGTAAGCCACCAGCTTTTTACCGCGCAGGGGAAGCATCTCCTTCATCCAGCCGCCCAGGAAATCGATGAGCTTTTTGCCCTGGAAGCTCTGGGATTCCAGAAAGGGGATGAGCTGGTCGTTCAGGGTGAGATCGCACAGCATATCGCCTCCTAAAATCTGTACCAGTTGCTCCCCAAACAGGCGATTGTCGATTTCCTGTTTGAATTGCTGCAACCGCTGCTGAAAATAGCTCGCATTTTCCGGGGAAACCTTGCTTAATCCGATGGCAATGTTTTCGGCAATAATCTTGGCGTTAATGGGACTGGTGTGGATGTGGGGATTCCCGTAAATATGCACATCCCCCTGACTGCGATCCATGGTAGAAGGAACTTCCAGCATCTTGATTCCATCCGCCACGGCCACATACCCGGGCTGCCCACTTCGGATGCGGGGATTGCGGGATTTATCCACCAGCGTGGGTGCCCAGAGCTCCAGATCCAGTCCCGTTTCAATGAACAAATCCGCTTTGCTTAACCAGATGGCGTAACTGGGCTTGGGCTTAACGTGGTGCGGATCCTCATCTCCCTCCACAATGGATTTTACCTCCACCAGGTCTCCCCCAATGTATTTGGCAATATCACCATACGTGGAAAGAGTCGCTACCACATGAATTTTCTCTCCGGCAAATCCGCTAACTACCAGCATGAGCAAAAGCAGCACGCTCAGCAATTTATCTATACGCATTGTTTCTCTCCTTTTCTTGTTTTCTTACATGAACTCCACCGAGCTTTTAGTTGGGAATTAATAACGTTCGTGTTTATGGGGACCAGCTGCCCAATCCAACTGCAGTAGCAACCGATTATCCGCCTGTTCCTGACGCGAATCCTGGAGATGGCGAAATTCCAGCCGGAAATAAACAAACTCGCTTTGCCAGAATGTAAGGTAAGGAACGACCTGCCAGAGAAGCTCTCCTTTGTTTTCCGGCTCCGGTGGCTGCGCGGCATCGATGCGGAGTCCCGCTACAAATCGCTGGGAAAGACGATAATCCAGGTAACTATATCCACCCAGCGCTGTTACCTTGCGATTGCCCGTGAGTTCTTTATTCAAATAATACAACTCCGTGCGCCAGGTTATTCCCCGGTACAACGCTTTGTTCACGGGTGTCCAGGAAAGGGTTAAATCCAGTCCAGCCATGGTAGTCCAGCGATGCTCTCCCTGAAAGGTAAATCCCAGAGAATCGTTAGTTCCTGCCAGCCCGGTAACTCCCCATTCAAAATAGGTGTCGCGGTTCAGGTCGTAATAATTTTTCCAGTGCAGCAACGTTGCCGGGAGGCCATAAGCCTTGCCACTAAACAGGGCCTCGTTTTGCGCATTGGTAATTTCCAGTGTTAATTCGTTGGCCTGGGCAGTAAGCGAGGGCATCAACCAGTCCAGGGAGAAGCCGATCTGATTTAGCCCACCCTTTCCCAGATATAATTGCAATGGTAACGGAAAACTAATCTGATCCAGTGCATGTTGATGCCAGCGGTTGATAACACCGAATTGCTGGCGGAATTTCCCCAGCGTTAAATTGGTGCGGGGCAGGGCATTCACCCAGGTAGCGTACGCTTCTCCGAATTCCACGCCAGAGGGATTAAACCCTACAGCTACTTTCACAAAACTAAAGGGATCCAGATTGGACTGGAAATGTAAACCCAGCACCCGGAATTGAAATCCGCTGCGGGCATCTTTGGTGTAGTGGGGTGCTTCCACCAGATGCTGCATCAGCATATCGCCGGTTACACTGATTTCGGGATTCAGAGCCTGCAGGGAGCGAGCTCCTTCTCTAAAGGATTTTAGAGCCAGTTTACCCGATTTTTTCTCTCTCTGTTGCGTTGCCCGAAGCGCTGCTTCCCGCAGTTTTCGTAATTCTTCTTCCTGGGATTTCTTCTCGATTTGTTGAATCTTTTGTTCCAGCATTTGGATGCGTTGTGTGAGAGAATCCATCCGTGCCCGGGATTCCTGGGCAAAACTCACCATAGCCAATACCAGCACAGCGATGATGGCATACTTCATCCGTGCCCTCCTTTCAATTGTTAGGGTTTGGAAATCCATTTACATAAAATGAGAGAAAAAATTATCGAGGAGGGGCACGGCGAATGAAATATCGATAGCTGGTAAATGGACAGAGAGTATCTGGATTTTGGGGAATTGCTATTTTGTGGAAAGGGAGGGATATGAGGAAATGTTCCAGAAAAAAGACCACAAGACCAATAAGACTAATCTGAAGAATATAGGCCGGGCAGTTTGCCGTTTCGGGTGTACCCGCGGGGTGGTTATGCAAAAAGGGGATGGCTACCATTAACAGAAGCAACAATAGCATCAACCCTACCCGCTGGCCAACCCACCATATATTGTGTATTCTCTTCATTGCCACAAACAGTTTTCTCACAGGTGACATAATTTATGAGAAAATTTTGAATCTTCCAATAATTATATTTATTTTCAATAAACAGGAAGCGTGACAAGAAAAAACGGTTACACATAAAAATTTTAATCACATAAAAAGGTCTTGTCTATCCAGGAAAATGCTAATAACTCTTTTAGATAACTATGTAGTCATAATTATCAAAATAGTCAGCGTTTAAAATAGAGATTTTTATGGAAATAATTTAAAAAATAAAACTAAGAAATGGGCGTAATAGCATTTGGAAACGAGATTTAATCTAAACATTGTAAAACTGATAAATTGATAAAGTGTGTAACTAACTGCTCCGGATAACCATCATTACCTACGACCGGAGCAGGAATTGGTAGTAGAAGATGAACCTGTTCTTACGGCGTTAAAATGAATAGTCTTATTTTTTAAAATTAAAGTGGAGAGGTATTACTGTGAATATTCGGAAAATCACATCATTGACTATGTTTATCTCGTTTGTATTAACCGTGGTTACGAGCATCATACTTTATATCGCACCTCATGGTCGTGTCGCATATTGGTCGAATTGGCGAATATTGGGTTTAACCAGAACCCAGTGGACTGATTTACACATCAATTTAGGTTTTCTCTTTTTATTAGCTGGTATATTGCATATTTATTATAATTGGAAGCCTATAATTTTTTATTTAAAAAATAAATCTAAACAAATTAAGGCATTTTCCGTAAACTTTAACATGGCTTTAATGCTTACCCTGCTTGTGGCTATTGGAACCTATTTTAATATTCCCCCTATGAGCTCTATAATTGATTTTAGTGAATCAATTAAGGATGCGGCAAGTGTTAAGTACGGCGAACCACCTTATGGACATGCCGAATTATCCTCATTAAAAACATTTGCCAAAAGGGTGGGACTGGA
>JALWDQ010000848.1:0-2409 GCA_027039625.1 Calditrichia bacterium
GTTTCATCCTCTTTAAATTCCAAACGCTTCCCGGATTTCGGGAGGAATGGGAATGGGTTTTCCCTGCAAATCGGTAAACACCCAGGTTACCTCGGCGCGAGCAGCCAGCCGCTCTTTTTCCAGTTGGAAAATTTCCTGCACAAACGTGCCGCTGCTGCGGCGGGCATCTTTCGTCCAGGTGCGAATTTCCACCGGATCTCCCATAAACAACGGGTATTTATACTCAATGTCGATACGACGAATGACCACCAGATACCCCCGTTGCTTCATCGTATCCAGCGTAAACCCCATTTCCATCAGGGCTTCCATCCGTCCAAATTCCAGATAGTTCAGATACACCGCATTATTTACATGGCCGTAGGAATCACATTCATAACTGCGTACTTTAAGCCGGGTTTTAAACATTTTTCCAGTTGCTTCCATCGTTCTCTATCCTTTGATATTTGCAGATTTCAAATTTACGGTGAAAAGAGTCCAATACCAACTGCCGGGAAATTTCTTGCACCCTCTTTCTTCAAAATTCGATTTTTTCGCTGGCTATTTATTTATTAACTTTGCGACGGACTGAACAAATGGAGAAAACTATGGGAATCCGATTTACTGAAGAGTATCCGGAAGTAGGCGCTGCCTTTAGCATGAATGTGACGAAAATTTTGTACGAGGGAAAAAGCGATTTTCAAAAGATTAGTGTGATTGAAACGACTCATTTTGGGCGGGTGTTACTGATTGATGATCTGGTGATGCTTACCGAGCGGGACGAATTTGTGTATCACGAAATGATTGCCCATGTTCCGCTGTATGTGCATCCCGAGCCGCGCCGGGTGCTGGTAATTGGCGGTGGCGATGGCGGTACGGTGCGCGAACTGGTGCGGCATCCCGAAGTGGAACATGTGGATCTGGTGGATATCGATCGCATGGTCTCCGAGGTGACCATGAAGTATATCCCTTCGGTAGCCAGCAAACTGCTTTCGGAAAAGGTGAGCTGCCATTATGAGGATGGAGTGGCTTACGTAAAAAATACTACCAACAGGTACGATGTCATCATTGTGGATTCTACCGATCCCATTAGTGTGGGCGAGGGGTTGTTTACCCGCGATTTTTATCGGGATTGTTTGAACCGCCTGAACGAAGATGGTATTCTGGTGAATCAGGCGGAGTCTCCCGCCTATACAGGGGATTGGGTGCAGGGAATTGCCCGCAAATTGAAAGATGTTTTCCCCTCGGTCTTCTTCTACCAGGCGCATATTCCCAGTTATCCTTCCGGGCACTGGTTGTTTGGTTTTGCCAGCAAAAAGTACCATCCATTAAACGACTTCAGAGAAGAGAAATATTATCAGCACCAGCTTTCGCTGCGCTATTACAATAGCGATATTCATTTTGGTGCATTTGCTTTACCCAATTTTGTGAAGGAATTGATAGACCATGCCTGAGCATCTGGTGCGAAATGCTGTGTACGAAGGCTGCACCGCCGGTTTTCAGGAAGCCCGGGTGGTGTTGGTGGGTGCAGGCTGGGATGGCACGGCCAGTTATCGTCCCGGTTCCCGCTTCGCCCCCATCGCTCTGCGCAGCGAAACAGTGCTGGCTCAGGAGAATTACAGTCCCTATTTCCAGCAGGATTTAAGTGAATTGCCCGTGCACGATGCCGGAGATGTGGACATCCCCTTTGGCAATAAGGAAGAAGCACTCCGTCGCATCGAGCAGACGGCGAGCTTTCTGGTCGATTCCGGGAAGATTCCTGTTTTTATAGGAGGGGAGCACCTGATTACCCTCCCCGCTGTCCAGCCGCTGCTTCGGAAATACCCGAATCTGGTGGTGGTGCAGTTAGATGCCCACCTGGATTTAATGGATGTGCTTTTCGGAGAGCGCTTTTCCCATGGCACAGTAATGCGCCGTATTTACGAGAAAATTGCCGGGGATGGTCGCATCTTTCAGGTAGGGATTCGCAGCGGCAGCCGGGAAGAATATCAATTTGCGGCTGCCCACACCCGGCTGTTTCCCTTCACCCTTCGGGATTTTGTTTCCGAAATTCCCCAACTCATCGGAAAACCGGTGTATTTAACCCTAGATGTGGATGTATTTGATCCGTCACTGATTCCGGGAACCGGCACCCCCGAAGCAGGAGGCATTTTCTTCCCGGAGTTCATGGAGCTGCTTCAGGCAATGCGACCGCTGAACATTGTGGGTGCCGATCTGGTGGAACTGGCACCTCCCATCGATCCGACTAACACCTCCACCATTGTTGTTTCTAAGATTCTGAGGGAATTGCTCATTGCTCTGGCCGGGAAAAAGGAGGAGGGGGAATAGGGGATATAGGGGAAATAAGGGAAATAGGGGAAATAGGGTAAATAGGGTAAATAGGGTAAATAAGGTAAATAGGGGAAATAGGGTAAATAAGGTAAATAGGGGAAA
>JALWDQ010000849.1:0-7424 GCA_027039625.1 Calditrichia bacterium
GTCGCCAGACGAATGCGCTGCGCCTCGCCGCCGGAAAGAGTTCCCGCAGTGCGATCCAGGGTTAAATATTCCAGTCCCACATCCTGCAAGAATTGAAGCCGGGAGCGGATTTCTTTGAGAATCTGGCGGGCAATCTGCATCTCTTTTTCGGTGAGCTGGAGCCGGTCAAAAAATTGCAGCGCTTCCTTCACGTTGAGGGCGGTTACTTCGGCAATATTTTTCCCCCCGATTTTCACCCCCAGTGCTTCCCTCCGCAGCCGGGCGCCACCGCAGGTGGGGCAGGGAATTTGGTTCATGAAGCTCTCTATCCACTCCCGTACGGATTGCGAACTGGTCTGGTGGTAACGGCGGTAGAGGTTGTTAATGATGCCCTCGTAGCGGGAAGAAAATTCAAAATGGGAATCTTCTCGCTGGAAGACAAAGCGCACTTTCTCTTTGCTCCCGTACAAAATGAGGTTGCGGATGTCTTCCGGTAAATCCTTCCAGGGGGTGGAGAGGCTGAACCGGTACTGCCGGGCCAGCGATTCAATCATTTCGAAATACCAGCTCCCCCGGCGCTCGCCAATGGGAGCAATAGCGCCTTTTTCGATGGAAAGATTGGGATTGGGCACCACCAGGCGTTCGTCGATTTCCAGGCGGGTCCCCAGGCCGTCGCAGGTGGGGCAGGCACCGTAAGGACTATTGAAAGAAAACAGGCGCGGTTCAATCTCCTCGTAACTGATGCCGCACTTCAGGCAGGCAAACTGCTCGCTGTAAAGCTGCTCGCTGGCTTCATCCACATTTTCGGAAATCACCAGTCCGCTGCCCAGCTTCAGGGCAATTTCCACACTTTCGGCCAAACGCTGGCGGATATCCGGGCGAATTTTTAGGCGGTCCACCACCACTTCGATGTTGTGCTTCACGTTCTTGCGCAGCCGGATGGGTTCGTCCAGCAAGTACAATTTTCCATCCACCCGCACCCGCACAAATCCTTCTTTGCGAATTTCTTCGAAAAGCTCCCGATATTCCCCTTTCCGCCCCCGTACCAGAGGCGCCAGAATCTGCACCCGGGTCCCTTCGGGGAGCTGAAGAATCTGATCCACAATTTGCTGGGGCGTTTGCCGGGAGATGGGTTCGCCGCAATTGTAACAGTGGGGATGCCCCACGCGGGCAAACAGCAGCCGCAGGTAATCGTAAATTTCCGTTACCGTACCTACCGTGGAGCGCGGATTGCGGTGGGTGGTCTTTTGCTCGATGGAGATGGCAGGCGAAAGTCCGTCGATGTAATCCACGTCCGGTTTTTCCATCAAGCCCAGGAACTGGCGCGCGTAGGCGCTCAAACTCTCCACATATCGGCGCTGGCCCTCGGCGTAGATGGTGTCGAAAGCCAGGCTGGATTTACCGGAGCCGGAGAGCCCGGTAATCACTACAAATTTTTCCCGGGGAATCCGAACATCGATGTTTTTCAGATTGTGCTCTCGCGCCCCTTTTATGGTAATGTATTTTCGTTTATGCATCCCTTGTACCCTGCAATTCATTCGTGCGCGGGAAAAATACAAAAATCCCGGCCAATTGCAACACCGTTTTTACTTTGCTGCGGGGAGGTAGGAGGGGAGATTACTTTTCCTCTAAACCGTATTTACTAAGGCGGTAACGCAGGGTATCCCGGCTGAGGCCCAGAAGCTGGGCCGCTCTGGTTTTATTTCCGCCGCTTTGTTTGAGGGCAGAAAGGATGAGCTGGCGTTCCACTTCTTCCAGCAGGATGCCTTCGGGGGGGACTTCGTAGAGGGTACTTGCCGATTGTTGAGTCGGAGGTTGCAGGATTAAATCGCTGCTATCGATATAGTCGCGATCGCAAAAAATAACGGCACGCTCGATGGTGTTACTCAATTCCCGCACATTTCCCGGCCAGGAATATTGAAGCATTGCCTGTTGGGCGCTCCGGGTAAATCCTTTAATGCGCTTTTTCAATTCGGCATTAAAAATTTTCAGGAAGTGGTGGGCTAACAGGAGGATGTCATCTCCCAGTGCCCGGAGGGGTGGCATGTGAATCACCACCACATTCAGGCGGTAGTACAGGTCTTCTCGAAACCGTTTTTCGGCCACGGCCTGGCGTAAATCCCGGTTAGTGGCGACAATGAAACGCGCGGAGGTTTCGATGAGTTTATTACTGCCCAACCGACGGAATTTGCGGGACTCCAGGACGGAAAGTAATTTGGCCTGCAGTGCAAGGGATAATTCCCCGATTTCGTCCAGAAAAATAGTGCCCCCGTGGGCTTCTTCCAGCAGTCCCACCCGGGAAGTGTGGGCATGGGTAAAAGCGCCTTTTTCGTAACCGAACAACTCCGATTCCAGTAAATTTTCGGGGAGGGCAGCGCAGTTAATTTCCACAAAGGGCGCATCGGGTGGCATGGAACTGTAATGAATGACCCGCGCCACCAGGTTCTTCCCAGTTCCACTTTCCCCCTGCAATAAAATGGTGGTATTGGTAGCATGTTGTAGACGACGGACGGTTTCGCGAACCTCTTCCATGAGGGGCGAGTCTCCTAGGATGCCTTCCTGAATAAACATCCGTCGGAATTCGCTGGATTGGCGTTGCAGCAGTAAGCGATATTCACTCTGGCGTGCAAACTGCAATCGCTGCCCGGCAGAAGTTACATCTTCCAGTACCAGCAGTCCGGTTTCTCCACCGGCTTCTTGAAAAATATTTAAGTGAAAATAGTGAATTCCCCCTTCTGGTGAGAGGCGGTTTACGTATTCCAGCCGCAATACTTCCTGCTCCCCCCGCACAATGCGTCCAATCTCCTCTTCCATCCCGAACAATTCCGGAAAGTTCTTCAATAACGAAGTGCTATGGGGATTCCCAAACCGTTGTAACCAGGCCTCTGCTTCAGGATTTTTTTGAATAATCTGAAAATCGGCGTTAAATCGAAATCCTGCCAGATTTAAATGATGAAATATTTTAGTGAGTTCGGTGTTCATGCAGTTCAATTTGTTTTGCTAATTCCAGGAAGGCAGCTTCCACATTTTTTCCGTTTAGAGCACTGGTGGTTAAATAAGGGCTATCGTACTGAAGAGCCAGCTCCTTCAGGCGTGTAAGGCATTCCTCCGAAGGAGTCAGGTCAATTTTATTGGCCGCAAACACCAGGATAGCTTCGGGAGCAACTTCCCGAAATTTTTTAATCATATCGTCCAGGAGCGTGGCAGTCTCCACTCGGGTGACATCGGTAACCGCCAGTGCACCACTGGAACCGCGAAAATAGGTCAGCGTCATGGCATCGAATTTTTCGATGCCCGCGATATCCCAAATTAAAAACTCGTACTGCACCATTTTGCCGGGTATGCGACCTACCGGAGGCATCAGCTTCTGACTAACCCGCACACCCACCGTCGTTAAGTACTCCCGGGAGAAACGATTGTAAACAAATCGTTCTACCAGGCTGGTTTTGCCCACAGCAAAAGCGCCAATCAGGCAAATCTTTTTCCGATACTGCACAATCTGACTTTCGTCCATTGGTCTGCTCAATTGTCTTATTCGATTCGAAAAATCACTTCACACGGTTCTGTTCCCATTTCCGTTCCTGCTTCTTGAATATTCGCGGTACGAATCTCTATTTTTTCCTGAGGAATTCCTGATTTCTGGAGTAACAGCGCCACTGTTTTGGCACGAGTATTTGCTCTGGAAAAGAACGAATTTTTCTCTGCTTGTTTTCGGGTTAAACCCACTACCCGGAGTTTCCGGTAATGAACAAACTGTAATCGCCTGGCTATCTGGAATATTTTCTCCCGTTCCGTTTGGGAAAGCTCCGTCGATTGTTCCGGGAAGTGAATGCAGTGTTCCTGTAAAAATTGTAATAAGGAAGGGGTGATTCCGGTTTCGGTGGCATTGAATATCACCGGTACTCCGCTGAGATGTGCCAGCTTGCGTGCCAGCCGGTATCCTTCCTGGCGACTGGCAACCGGTCCTTCCAGCACCAGTACATCTCCATCGGCAATAAGGTGCAACTGAGCGTATTCCTGCGGATTCTCCTGAATTAACCGTTGCCGCAGTTTTTCCAGTAATTCCGGTGTGAGGGGAACCTTCACCTGATTCGCTACGGAATCCACTCCGGGAATATCTTGCAACATTTGCTGTAAGCGATCCCGCTCTTCCCAATTTTTTAGTTTACCGGTTACGTAAACGGTCCCTCCGTCAATTTCGAAATGAAGTCCGGGAGTGTTTAATAGACTCTCCGAGGTTTTCAGTTTCGCCAGTTGTTGCTGGATGCGGTGTTGTTTGATTTTTCCCGGAAGCTGCCAAATCCCCACCAGCAGCAGGAGGGCAATGGCGGTGTACAACGCGATTTTCCAGTGTTTACGGAATGATCTGGCTGGAGCCGGTTCTTCTCTGGCTTCGGTTTTCTCTTCCACAAATTGTTCGATGAACCGTTGAAGATGGTGATGCATTTTTTCCGGAATGTCCTTTTCGCCGTGGTACTGGCGTAAAAAATCGCGAAATTCCTGGTGAATAGTATGTGCTAACTGATGCGTTTGCTCGTGGAAATCTTCTGGGGGAACTCCTTCGTAAACGAAAGCAAAATACACATAGCGGCTGTCTTCCAGATAGATAGTTAAATCTTCGTAGGAGATTTCGGTAAGTTCGCGGGGGGAATCGCTTCGAAATGCCTGGCTGGCAAAATCGCGGATGGCGGTGAGCATACCACCAATCATTTCCTGATGGGCCGCTTCGCTCTCCGAAGAATCCGATAGCTGATATATCAGCAACCCGCTTTCCTTTTGAATCACATAGATATGCCGGATTCGAAAAGGAAGCACTTCGCGCAGCATGAGTTGTTTGTACGGAATACCGGTAAAAAGGGATTTAATCCGAAGTTTAAGGGATTTCAGACTCAGGGCCTGATCCAATTGCTGGTTAATGGAAGCCACCAGCTTTTTAATGGCTTCGGCGATGGATTTGCGGATGGTTTGTCCAATCACCGGATAGAGCGCATCCACCACTTCATCTTTTGCTTCGGAGATTTGTTTCTTGATGGCTTTGCCCATGACGGGTGCCAGAGCATCGGCCATCTCGTCGCGCGAATCGCGTACTTTTTGCGAAATGATATCCGAGATAATTGGATGAATGGTGTGAATCAGTCTATCCCGGTCATCTAATTGCTCCTCAAGCTGGCGAATTCGTTCTTCCAGCTCCTGAATCCGCTCCTGCTCTGCCTGCAGCAGCAGCCGTTTTAATTCCTGATATGGATCCATAGCGTTCACTATTCAGATGATTTTTCTAGAAAATCTGCCAATTGGCGTAATTGTTGTCCCAGAGTAAAGCGGTCGGACTTGGTATAATCCAGCTCTGCGAGACGTTTTTCCAGGGCTGTGCGAAGCTTTTCCAGCTCCTGCTGAAACTCCTTACCGGCTTTCTCCTGAAGCTGCTTGAGTTGCTCGATCCAGTTCTGTAACTGCTCTTTCTCTTTATCCAGACGTTGGGATAAATCGGAAATTTGCTTTTCTAATTGAGCCTGGACATTTTCAATCAATTTTTGTAGTGCGTTTAAACGTTCTTCAAAATATTTTTCTTTTTCTCCGAATAGGATGTTACGGATGGCATCGATGGAATTAGGAGTTGCGCCGGAAGAGTTTCTACTATCGTTTTGAGCCATAATCTTTTCTCCTTTCGATTTCAAAATATTTTAATTAGCGAATTTAATATATTCTTGTTAAAAATCCAAATCCTCAATCTTATTAAAATAAGATTTTCGGGAACAATTTTCATGATTTCGTTCAAAATGAGAATAGAATCGGTGGATTGGTTCCGGAAAAATGGGAATGAGCATTCGACATAAAAGGAAAAAAGATAACGCATCTACCTCTTAATGCGCGGGTTTCTAAAATGATTTCTGATGATCGCTTCTCCGGAAGCTTTAATCTATTCGTCTGTCATTTCCCCCGGTAAAATCTCCTCTGAAATCAAGATTTTTGATGCAGCGGGAAATCCGGGAAAGTGTTTAACAGTGTAAGGATTATTTGGTTATATTTTGCCATAAAGATTTGGGGAAAAGTGATGGAAAAGGAGCTGTTTCATGAAAGATAAAATTGAAATTGACATTCGTTCTGAGGTGGGAGAATTGGAAGAGGTATTGTTGCATACACCGGGACAGGAAGTGGAAAATATGACCCCGCGCAATGCGGAACGAGCCCTGTATAGCGACATCCTGAACCTGAATATTGTGCAACAGGAGTACGCTCAGTTTAAAGGCGTTCTGAGCCAGTTAACCCGGACCCTGGAAGTGAAAGATTTACTTCAGGATATTCTGGAGAATAAAACCGCCCGCGAACGGTTAATCTTTAGTATTTGCCGTAATGAAGAAATGGAGTGTGTGGCGCAGGAGCTTCTCAATTTTCCCTCGGCAGAACTGGCTACTTTATTAATTGAAGGGGTGCCATTAAAAAAGGATACCTTAACCCGTTTTATGAGCGGAGAACGGTACGCCCTGCAACCCCTGCACAATTTCTTTTTCATGCGCGATTCATCCATCGCTATTTTGGATCAGGTATTAATTGCCCGCATGGCCAGCCAGGTTCGCGAGCGCGAAGCCATCATTATGGAAGCCATTTTCGATTTCCATCCACTGTTTTCCACCACAACTTACAATCCGGTCAATTTTCCGGATTATCATCCGGGTACCACTATTGAAGGAGGCGATATTTTAATTGCACGCGAAGATGTATTGCTGATTGGGATTGGAGCGCGGACCACTACCCGGGGAGTGGATTTTATTCTGGAACGATTAAAAGAACACGGCTTACAAACCCATGTGCTGGTGCAGGAGCTGCCGCTTGAGCCGGAATCGTTTATTCATCTGGATATGGTTTTCACATTTTTAGACCTGCACACCTGCCTGATTTACGAACCGCTTATTATGGATCCCAATCGATATCGAACGATTCACATTTCGGTGAACAATGGTGAAGTAGAAAGCATCCGGGAAGAGAAAAATTTACTGGAGGCATTGAAAAAGCTGGGGATGGAATTAGACTACGTCCGTTGCGGTGGAGATAATGATGAATGGATTCAGGAGAGGGAACAATGGCACAGCGGTGCCAATTTTTTTGCGGTTGGTCCCGGTAAAGTACTGGGTTACGGACGGAATGTGTACACGCTGGAAGCGCTCAATCAACATGGATTCGAGATTTTACCGGCGCGGGAGATTCTGGAGGGGAAAATCGATCCCGCAGATTATACGCGCTATGCCATTACCATCGAAGGCTCCGAGCTAGCACGGGGAGGTGGTGGCTGCCGGTGCATGACCATGCCCCTGCGCCGAAAACCTCTGGATTAATTGCGGAGATGGATGAGCGATGAGCAATTTCTTGCGTATATTTATCTGGTTACTTTTTCTGGTGGGAGGAGCCATTGCAGGTATCCGGTTAGATCTTTGCTGGTTCTCCAGAAC